>JBIJCD010000286.1:0-5145 GCA_044344895.1 Pirellulales bacterium
ACGATCTGCGGGAAAGGCAGCGGGAGCGGCCCACCGAGCGGGAGGCTCAGCGGGTAATCACGGTGCGGATGCCCAGTTCCCTCCATGAGACCCTCAAGGCTGAAGCGGACGAACTGCGGGTCAGCATCAATGCCCTGTGCATCTCGAAGCTCATGAAACTGATCGACGGGGATGGCCGGCGGGAGCTGACCGGGACGGTGGCCGCGGCGGCCAAGTGAGCGGCCGGCAGGCCGACGACGCCACAGGACGCTCCGGCCGGCCCTGCAGGGCACGGCGAATAGCCCGCCGAGACGCCGGTAAGGAATCGCCCCGCAACAAAGCGGTCGGAAGAAAGAAGGACTGGAGCGGACCTGTAAGCCGGGTTCTGTCCCTGCCAGCCCTTTCGGGGCCGGGAGGGTGATGACCATTTCTCTAGGGCGGCGGTTGCCCGACGCCTCCAGCAGCCGACCCGGAAGGGGTGACGAAACGGGTCGTTTCGCGCCGGCGAACACCGGCCGAGGCCGGCGGCACCGAACTTCTTCCTGCTTGGCCTTGCTCCCGATGGGGTTTACCGAGCCAGGCCGGTCACCCGGCCTGCTGGTGAGCTCTTACCTCACCGTTTCACCCTTACCTGCGGGGATGACCCCGCCGGCGGTCTATTTTCTGTGGCACTGTCCCTGGCCTCACGGCCGGTGGGCGTTACCCACCATCGCACCCTTTGGAGCCCGGACTTTCCTCCCGCCCGGGCCCGGGCGGCCCTACGGGGCAGCCGGGCCGCGAGCCGGCGATCATCCGGTCCGCTCCAGTCCTTCAAAATGCATCCTATGCTTGAGCATAGCCCAGGGACGATCCGGCCCAGGAAAGCCACGGACCACGGGCGTTTTCCCGGTTGTTGACCGGCGAACAGGACGGTCCCTACGCTCGTATGTGAGGATGCCGTGAGCCGCCGGACGGCAGTCCGATCGGAACGCGGATCCGGTCGGAGCGATTGTCCGGCCGACGTCGCCAGACCAGGCCCCAGCATCCAACCATGATCATGCACCCCGCTCCCCACCTCATGCCCCCGCAATTCACCCACGGAGACGCCGAGCCGATGACGGACCGCCCACGGCAGACCTTCGGCGAACTCGTGCCGTTGGGCGGCGGCGATCCGATTCCCCTGCTCAAGCCGAAGCTCATCGTCGGCAGGCGGGAGAGTTCCGACATCGTGCTGCGGTTTCCCAACGTGTCGGGCACGCACTGCGAGCTCACCGTCGTCGACGGCCACTGGTTGGTGAAAGACCGCGGCAGCAGCAACGGCACGAAGGTCAACGGCTCTCGGGTTACCGAGCAGCGGCTCGAATCGGGCGACAAGATCTCGTTCGGCCGAAATGTCTACGAGATTTTCTACAACCCCGCCGCACTCGGCGCGGATGTGGTCGCGGGCGGCGATGTCCAGACCGACGTCTTTGCCACGTCCTTGCTCTCGGCCGCCGGTCTGGAGCGCCGGCGTGCGGCACGCGATTCCCAGTCGCGACGCTGACCACCTCCTGCTGCCGCGCGCGTGCCGGCCGCTGGCCGCGGCCGACGCGTCCGTGGGTGGTGTGGTGTCCCCCGCGAGCGGCATGGCTGCCGCCGGGATTGGTACACTCGAGTCCATGCCGCGCCCCCGCAAGTTCCGCGCCGACCTTCGCAAGAACCGGTCCGCGCGCCGTCGTGATGGCGATCTGACCCGGGCAGTCGCCGCCGACCCGGACCAGGCCGGCGACCTCGCTTCGTCCGAGCGTCTCTCCGGCAAGGGTGAACTCACTCGCAGACGCACGATCGTCGTCGACGACACCCCGGCGGGCCGCGGCGACGGGCTCGCCGTCGAGCCGGCGGCGGGGTCGTCCTGGCGGGGCCAGGTGCTCCACGTGCACGGGCTCGAGAGTGTCGTCCGCACCGCGGACGGCCGCACCGTGCGGTGCACCACGCGCCGGCTGCTGCGCACCATGCGCACCGAGCAGCGGCACCCCGTGGCGGCCGGCGACTGGGTGCGGGTCCGCGACGACGCCGGAGGCGGCGTGATCCAATCCGTCGAACTGCGGCGCACCTCGCTCTGCCGGGCCAGCCGCGGGCGACGGCACGTGATCGTCGCCAACGTCGACCAGGCGGTGATCGTGGGCAGCGCGGCGATGCCCGACCTGAAGCCGGGACTGATCGACAGGCTGATCGTCGCAGCTGAGTCGGCCGGCATCCGGCCGATCATTTGCATCAACAAAATCGACCTCGTCGATCCCGCCGGCTTGGTGCCACTGGCCGGCGTCTACGCCCGCATGGGATATGCGACGATTCTCTGCTCCGCCGTAAGCGGCGTCGGCATCGACCGGCTGCGCAGCGAACTCGCCGGTCGGGTCACGGCGGTCGTGGGGCAGAGCGGTGTCGGCAAGTCGTCGCTGCTCAACGCGATCGACGCGAGCCTCGCCCTGCCCGTTGCGGAAGTCAGCCGCGACAACGAGAAGGGCCGGCACACCACCACGACCGCGCGGCTCATCCCGCACGCCTTCGGCGGCTCGTTCGTCGACACGCCCGGCGTGCGGCAGTTCGCGCTGTGGGAGGTCGTGCCCGCGGAGGTGCCGGCGGCGTTCCGCGATCTGCGTCCGCTGGCCAATCTTTGCAGGTTCCCCGACTGCAGCCACACCCACGAGCTCGATTGCGCGGTGAAACACGCCGTCGCGGACGGCCTGCTCGACACGCGGCGCTGGGAAAGCTGCTGCCAGCTGTCGGCCTCGGCGGGCGACGCCGACGACGCCACCGAATCCTCCGAGGAATACGAGTGACCCAGCCGCGTCGGACGAGCAGCGTGCGCAGCGAGCGGGCCGTCCTGGTGGGCGTGCTGCTCGATGCTCCCATCGATCCGGCCGACCCGCTGGAGGAACTCGGCGGCCTGGCCGAGACGGCGGGCGCTCAGGTCGTCGCCCGCCTCACGCAGCGCCGCGAGCGGCCCGACCAGACGACCTACCTCGGCAAGGGTAAGGTCGCGGAACTGGGGATGCTCGCAGAGCGGCACGATGCCGACGTCGCGATCTTCGACAACGATCTCTCCCCGGCGCAGACCCGCAACCTCGAGCGGGCGCTCGGGATCAAGGTGCTCGACCGCTCGGAGGTGATCCTCGACATCTTCGCGGCCCGCGCCCGCACCTACGAGGCACGCCTGGCCGTAGAGCTGGCTCAGCTCGAGTACTCGCTCCCCCGCCTCAAGCGGATGTGGACGCATCTCTCGCGGCTCAAGATGGGGATCGGCATGCGCGGCCCCGGCGAGAAGCAGCTGGAGGTCGACCGCCGTCTCGTGGAGAAGAGAATCCACGATCTCAAGCAGGAACTCGCCGCCATCCACGGTCGCCGCGAGCGGGAGGTCGCGGCCCGGCTGGAACACCTCACTGTCTCGCTCGTGGGCTATACCAACGCGGGCAAGAGCACGCTCCTCAATCGCCTCACCGGTGCCGACGTGCTCGCGGAAGACAAGCTCTTCGCCACGCTCGACACCCGCACCCGGCGCTGGCGGCTGCCCGGCTGGGGGCCGGTGCTTCTCAGCGACACCGTCGGATTCATCCGCGACCTGCCTCATCGCCTGATCGCGAGTTTCAAGGCGACGCTCGAGGAAACCAGACAAGCCGATCTACTGCTGCACGTTGCCGACGCGTCGAGTCCGCTGGTCGACGCGCAGATCGCCGCCGTCCGCGGCGTGCTCACCGAACTCGACGTCGACGAGAAGGACACGCTGCTGGTGCTCAACAAGATCGACGCGTTGCCCGACCACGCCGCGCGTAGCAGCCTGCTGGGCCGCTATCCGCATGCCATCTGCGTGTCGGCCCGGACGGGTGACGGGATCGTGGCGTTGGAGCGGGCCACGAGCGACTGCCTCGGCCGTGGATTTCGCGATGTCGACGTGCACGCCGACCCGGCCAACGGCCGTCTGCTGGCCTGGCTGAGCGCCCACGGCGAGGTACTCTCTCGCCACTTCGTCGACGACCGCGTCACGATCCACTGCCGGATTCCGGCGGCGCTGATCGGGAGGATCTCGGCGGACGAGGCCGTGGTGCTGCCCCACGCGTCGACGGCCGAGCGGGCCGGCGCCGGCCAGGAGACTCCTTCGCAGCCATGACCCGCTCCGCGGACGGACCACGACCGTGGCGACGGGACATCGCCGGCGCGGCGGTGATCGTGACGGGCGCGTCATCGGGCGTCGGCCGGGCGGTGGCTTTGGAATTCGCCGTTCGCGGAGCCAACGTCCTCGCCACCGCGCGGCGCGGCGACCGCCTCGTGGCCCTGGCGGAGGAAGCCGTCCAGCGCGGGCTCCGCCCCATCCTCCACGAGGCCGGCGACATCACGCTGCCAGGATTCCGCAGGCAGCTCGTCGCGGCGGCCGTCGAGCGGCTCGGGGGAGTCGACATCCTGGTCGCGGCAGCGGGCAGCGGCGCCGTCGGCCCCTTCCGCGACGCGTCCCCGGACACCCTCGCCCGGATCCTGGACGTCGATTTCGTCGCGCCCGCAGAACTCGTTCGCACCGCGCTGCCGTCGCTGCTGCGCAGCCACGATCCGGGCATCGTGCTCGTCGGCTCGATTCTCGGCTGCCACCCCCTTCCCCTGCACGCCGAGTACTGCGCGGCGAAGGCCGCGATCAGGTCGCTCGCCGGCTGCCTGCGGCTCGAACTCTCCGCCGACGGTGTCGACGTGCTGCTGGCGACGCTCGGCCCGACGTCGTCGGAATTTTGGGACAGCCTGCTGGCGGGCCGCCGGGCGGACTGGTCACGCGGCAGGGCCTTGTCGGCCGAGCGGACCGCCCGGATCATGATGCGGGCGCTCGTCCGGCGACGCCGCGAGGTGCTGCCGGGGTGGCGAGCGAAGGCTTTTGCGTGGACGGCTCGCCTCGCTCCCGGCATCATCGACCGGGCTCTCGCCCGACGCACCCGGCGCCACACACCCTAGCCCCGGCTGGATCGGCACATGAACCAGACTTCCTTTTCGCAGCCGACTCCCGAGGGCCTGGTCGCCGTCGCCTGCCCGGGGTGCGCCGCCACGGTCGCCGTCGACACGGTGTTGCTCGGCGCGGCGGCGGAATGCCCGCTCTGCGCCGCCGGCTTCCGCCTGCCTGCCGCGCCGCCGCCGGCGCGGCGGAGCGTCGAGCCCCGGTCCCGGACCCCGGCC
>JBIJCD010000023.1:0-17784 GCA_044344895.1 Pirellulales bacterium
GACGACCGCCTTCAACACGATCAGCGGCATCTACGCGCCGACGAGCGGCACGGTCAGGTTCGAGGGCCGGCGGCTGGAGCGGTCGTTCACCGTCGGCACGTTCTGGGCGGCGGTGGGGATCGGCCTGCTCACGGGATTGCTCTTCGCCGCCGCCGCCGTCGACGTCGACCGGCTCTGGCAGGCGGTGGTGAAGCGGGGCATGATCACCGGCGAGCCGTTCACGCTCGCCGGCGCCGCCGAGCGGCTGCGCGGCTACTTCCGGGCCGATCTGGCGATCGACCAGATGGCGGGCAAGTGGCGGGTGGTGAGCGCCGACGGCGCCGACGTGCTGGCCATCAAGCGGGATCTGGCCGAGGCGCAGGCGGTGCGCAACGCCCTGCAGGCCGAGGTGACGGCCCGGCGGCTGGGGCCGGGCACGGTGCCTGTGACCAGCGATCTCGCGGGCGCCGCGGAGACCGCGGCGGGTCGGCCGCTCGTGAAGGAAGAGGTGCTCACGAGGCTGGCCGCCGGCAAGGCCCGGGTGCGCCGCCGCGGCTGGCTCGGGCTGCTGGCCGGCTGGGTCCTCGGCACGGCCGGGACGATCGCCGTCTGGAACCGTGGCCGCCGCTCGCCGCACGTCGTCGCCCGCGCGGGCATCTCGCGGACGTTCCAGAACATCCGCCTCTTTTCCAACATGACGGTGCTCGAGAATGTGCTCGTCGGCCTCGATCGCACCATTCCCGGCGGCGTGCCCGCCATGCTCTTCCGGTCGCCGGCCAACCGGCGGGCGGAGGCGGCGGCCCGCTCACGGGCGTTGGAGTCGCTCGACTTCGTCGGGCTGTCGGGGGCTGCCAACCGAATCGCGGGCCAGTTGCCCTACGGCGACCAGCGGCGTCTGGAGATCGCACGGGCCCTGGCCACCGGCGCGAAGCTGCTCCTGCTCGACGAGCCGGCCGCCGGCATGAATCCGGCGGAGACGGACGAGCTGGCACGGCTGGTGGGGCGGATCCGACAGCGGGGCGTGACGGTGCTGCTCATCGAGCACCACATGAACGTGGTGATGCGGATCAGCGACCGCGTGGCGGTGCTCGACCACGGCGTCAAGATCGCCGAGGGCACCCCCGCCGAGGTGCGGCGGAACGAGAAGGTGATCGAGGCCTACCTGGGCGGCGAGGCGTGAGGCCCCGCGGGGCCACGAGGATGAACCATGGAATCGCCGCTGCTCCAGGTTGAAGAACTTTCCGCCGGCTACGGGCCGATCAAGGCGCTCGACGCCGTGTCGCTGGAGGTGGCTGCGGGCGAGCTGGTGGCGATCATCGGCGCCAACGGCGCCGGCAAGACGACGCTCCTGATGGCGATCTCCGGCATCGTGCCCGCCCGCGGCGGGCAGGTGCGGTTCGCGGGACGGTCCGTCACGGGCCTGCCGCCGCACGAGATCGTCCGGCTCGGCGTGGGCCACTCGCCGGAGGGCCGCCGGATCTTTCCGCGGCTCTCGGTGCGGGAGAACCTGGAGCTCGGCGGCTTCACCCGCACCGACCAAGCGGCGATGCGGCATGACATCGACGAGGCCTGCCGGCTGTTTCCCGTGCTCGGCGACCGCATGCACCAGCTCGGCGGCACGCTCTCGGGCGGCGAGCAGCAGATGCTGGCGCTGGCCAGGGCGCTCGTGGGGCGTCCGCGGCTGCTGCTCCTCGACGAGCCGTCGCTGGGCCTGGCGCCGCTGATCGTGGCGAAGATCTTCGAGGTGATCGCCGGCCTGTCGGCCCGCGGCATCGCGGTGGTGCTCGTGGAGCAGAACGCGCGGGCCGCGCTCAAGCTCGCCTCCCGCGGCTACGTGCTCGAGACCGGCCGCGTGACGCTCACCGGCAGCGGTGCGGAGCTCGCCGGCGACCGCCGCGTCCGCGACGCGTACCTGGGGGAGGGCTGACTGGCGGGCCGTCGAGGCACTCCGCGATCGCCGGCGGATCGCGGTCGCATCCATGAAGCTCCCGCCTTTGTGGCGGGGAATCGTCCAGCGTACCATGAGACGATGGCACGACTGACCGGCGGTTGGTTCGCCGGTGTGGCGGCCGCGAGCAGGGGCTGTGCCGGTGGAGGATGCCCCATGAACCGCATGGACCGCATCTCGATCGCCTTCCTGCTGGCCGCGCTCGGAACCCTGGCGGTGTCCTCGGCGGCCGCTGCCGAGTCGTTTCGCGCCGGCGCCGCCGCGGTCGACATCTCGCCGCGGAACGCGGCTCCGCAGCCACCCTCGATCGTCGCCGGGGGTTTTCTGGAGGCCCGGGCCGACCGGGTGCACGACCCGCTCTTCGTGCGGGCGGTCGTGCTCGATGACGGCGGAGTCGGTGGCCGCGAGCCGGTGCGGATCGCGCTGGCCGTCGTCGACAGCTGCATGATGCCGCAATCGCTCCTCGACGAAGCCAAGGCCCTGGCGGCGAAGCGGTGCGGCATCCCGGTCGAGCGCATGATGGTGTCGGCCACCCATACCCACGCCGCGCCCGCGGCGATGGGCTGTCTGGGCACCCGGCAGGACATCCCGTATGCCGCCCGGCTGCCGGCCGCGATCGCCGAGGCGATCGTCGCGGCCGCCGCGAAGCTCGAGCCCGCTGGCATCGGTTGGGCATCGGTGGACGACTGGAGGCACACCCACAATCGCAGGTGGATCCGTCGCCCCGAGACGCGGATCGTCGATCCCTTCGGCAATCCCACCGGCCTGGCCCACATGCACCCGGGCTATCTGTCGAAGGACGTGATCGGCCCCTCGGGTCCGGTCGATCCGCAGCTCTCCGTGGTGTCGATCCGCACGGCCGCGGGCCGGCCGCTGGCGGTCTTCGCCAACTACTCGCAGCACTACTTCGGCGCGCCGGCGGTCTCCGCCGACTACTTCGGTCACTTCTGCCGGTCCGTGGCGGCCGCCCTCGGCGAGCCGGGGGAGGGCAACGGCCCGTTCGTCTGCTGCCTGTCGCAGGGCACGAGCGGCGACCTGATGTGGATGGACTACGGGAGCCCGAAGCAGGCGGTCGCCATCCAGGACTACGCGGCGGCGGTGGCCCGGAACGCCGCCGACGTGATCGGCCGCATCGAGCACCGCGACGACATCGCGCTCGCGATGGCCGAGAAGGTGCTGCCGCTGGCCTACCGGGTGCCAGACGCATCCCGGCTGGCCTGGGCGCGGCCGATCGCCTCCGCCATCCCGGACGATGTGCCGCGAAACATCCCGGAGGTCTATGCCCGCGAGGCGACGATCCTGCACGAGCGGCAGCGGACGACGGTCAAGCTCCAGGCGATCCGCATCGGCGACCTTTCGATCGCCACGCTGCCCAACGAGGTCTACGCGCTCACGGGCCTCAAGCTGCGGAATCGCTCTCCGGCCGCTATGCACTTCAACGTCTCCTGTGCCAACGGCGCCGAAGGGTACATCCCGCCTCCCGAGCAGCACGTGCTCGGCGGTTACACGACGTGGCCCGCCCGCACGGCGGGGCTCGAGGTGCAGGCCGAGCCGCGGATCGTCGAAACGCTCGTGGCGGCGCTGGAGGAGGTGACGGGCAGGCCTGCTCGTCGGTCCGAGGACGCGCACGGTCCGGCCGCCCGCGTGGTGCTCGACGCGAATCCGGCCGGCTGCTGGCGACTCGAGGACGAGGATGGCGCCGCGCCGCGGAATGCGGTGGCCGGCGGCGGCCCGGCCCGGCTCACGCCCGGCTTCGCGTGGTACCTGCCGGGGGTCGGGGCGGGCACTGGCATCGGCGCCGGCGAATCGCTCGTGCCCGGGCCGTTCTCTGCTGGCGGGCGGATCAATCGTGCCGTACACCTCGCCGGCGGTGAGCTCGTGCTGCCTGGGCCGCCTCCTCGTGGCGACGCGACGCTCGTCGCCTGGATCTGGCTCGGAGAGCGGAGCGGCGCCAGCGTCCGCGAGGGAGCCGTCTGCACCGGGCTCACCGCTGCGCCGCTCGTCGCCCGGCAGGACGCCGAGCATGGCCTGCGGTTCGCGCTCGGTGACGTGCGGACGGAGCCGCGGTGGCGGGCCGACGACTGGCACCACGTAGCGGTCGTCCGCAGCGACGACACCGTGCGGGTGTTCGTCGACGGCGGTTCCCAGCCCGTGCTCACCGCCCCCGCGGCGAAGGCCGGCGCCGCCGGTGAATCGCTGCGGCTCGGCACCGGTTTGCAGGGCAAGATCGACGAGGTGGCTCTGTTCGACAGGCCGCTGTCGGCGGCCGAGCTCGCCGGGTTGTGGCGGGCCTCCGGCGTCGAGGAGCAGCGGGCCGCCGCCGAGCCGCGGAGGAGCCGAGAAGAAGCAGAGCAAGTGCGGGTGGCGAACCCGCCGTCCTTTGCTGCCGATGCAGGCGAGAAGATCGCGAAACTGTCGCCGCTCCATGCCTGGCCGCTCATGGAGCCGCCGCGGGCCGCGACGGTCGGCGGAGACGTGCGGTTTGACGGCCGGTCGTTCGCCGCGTTTCGCGGCGGCCGGATCGCGGGCCGCGACGACGGGCTCGACGGCGACTGGAGCGTGGCATTCTGGTTTCGCAGCGATCCGCCTCACGACTCGCGGCCGGTGGCGGCCTACCTGTTCTCCCGGGGGCCGGCGGGCGACCGCCAGGCGCCGGGGGATCACCTCGGCATCGGCGGCACGGCGGCGCCGACGAAGCCTGGGCGGCTGATCCTCTACAACGGGAATGCCGCGAAGGAGATCCTCGTCGGCACGACGGTGACCGCACCGGGGACGTGGAACCATGTCGTCCTGTCCCGCTCGGGCCGACGGGTGACGGCGTGGCTCAACGGCGGGCCGGAGCCCGAGATCGACGGCGACGTGGGCGTCACGGCGGCCGGTGTCCGAGAGTTCTTCCTCGGCAGCCGCAGCGACGATTTTGCGCCGCTCGAAGGCCACATGGCCCATGTGGTGATCTTCGACCGTGCCGTCTCGGCCGCGGAGGCGCAGGCGATCTTCGCCGCCTACGGTCGTCCCCCGGGGCCGCCGCAGGCGAGCCCCCCACCGGCTGCGTCGACGCAGCCGCGGTCGGCGGAGGCGACGCGGGTCGGCATTCGCGTGCCGCCCGGATTCCGTGTGGAGCTCGTCGCCGCCGAGCCCGACGTGCTCGATCCGGTGGCTTTCGACTGGGACGTGCAGGGCCGGCTCTGGGTCGTCGAGATGGCCGATTACCCCTCCGGCATGGACGGCCAGGGAGCCCCCGGCGGACGGGTCCGCGTACTCACCGACGGCGACGGCGACGGCCGCTACGAGACGAGCCGGCTGTTCGCCGACGGGCTCTCGTTCCCCAATGGCATCCTCTGCTGGCGGGATGGTGCGATCGTGACGGCGGCGCCGCGGATGCTCCTGCTGCGCGACTCCGACGGCGACGGCCAATGCGATGCTCGCGAGGTGCTGATCGACGGGTTCATGGAGGGCAACCAGCAGCTGCGGGTCAACGGGCTGCGCTGGGGGCTCGACGGCATGGTGTGGTGCGCCAGCGGCGGCCACCACGCCGGCCACGGGGCGAAGACCGTCGTCACCTCGCGACGCAACGGCCGGGAATACGCGCTCGGCAGCCATGATTTCCGGTTCGACCCCGACACGGGTGAGATCCAGCTCGAGTCGGGACCCTCGCAATACGGCCGCTGCCGCGACTCTTTCGGTCACTGGTTCGGCACGCAGAACGCCAATCCGCTGTGGCACTGGGTGATCGCCGACCGCGCCCTCGCCCGCAACCCGCACGTGCCGGCCGGCACGGCGATCCGCCACGTCGTGGGTCCCAACAGCCCGCCCGTCCATCCGGCGAGCCCGCCGGAGAAGCGGTTCCACAGCTTCGAGCAGTCCGGCCGATACACGTCGGCCTGCGGCAGCACGATCTACGGCGACACCGTGCTCTATCCGGCGGGCGGACCGCTGCACGCCTTCACCTGCGAGCCGTTCCACAATCTCGTGCAGCACAACCTGCTCGCGGACGACGGCGCCAGCTTCGTCGCGTCGCGACCGGCAGGTGAGGGGCCGACCGACTTCTTCGCCAGCGACGACCGCTGGTGCCGGCCGGTGATGGCCCGCACCGGCCCCGACGGCTGCCTGTGGGTCGCCGACATGTACCGCTTCATGATCGAGCACCCCGACTGGCTCCCGCCGGAGGGGCGTGCGGAGCTGCTGCCGCACTATCGGCTTGGCGACGACAGGGGCCGCATCTGGCGGATCGTTCGCGAAGACGCACCGTATCGTGGCTTTCCCGCGGCGGTTCGCGGCGCCGACACGCCGGCCCGGAGGGTCGCTCTCCTCGACGACGACAACGCCTGGCGGCGCGATCGCGGTCAGCAGCTGCTCCTCCACGAGACCGATGCGGCGGGTCAGGACCGGGCGGTGCCGTTGCTGCGGGGGCTGGCGGTGTCGTGCCCGCGGCCGGAGACCCGCGTGCAGGCGCTGTGCACGCTGGCCGCGCTCGGCCGCCTCGACGACGCGCTCTTGATCGGCGCGATCGGCGACCCCCATCCGCGGGTGCGGGAGCGGGCCGTGTTCCTGGCGGAGGAATGCGAGTCTCCGGCTGTCGTCGCCGCCGCGGTGGCGCTCGCGAACGACCCCGACGCGAAGGTCTGCCTGCAGCTGGCGGTCTCCTGCGGCGCGTGGCCCACTCCGGAGGCGGCGGACGCGCTGGTGGGCGTCGCCGTCCGGTTCGCTGATGATCCGCTCTTCCGCACGGCGGTGATGAGTTCCGCGCTGGCCCACGCCGACCGGTTCGCAGCCGGCATCCTGGCGGCCGGTCCCGCCGTGGCGGCGGCCTACCGGGAGGCGCTGCTGCGGCAGTCGCTCGGCCGACACGATGTTCACACCGTCGCTGCGATCCTCGCTCGGGCCGTAGCGGCTGCGCAGCCCGAGCGGATGGCAACGCTCGATGCGGCGCTGGCCGACCTGCAGCGGCTGGCCGCCGATCCCTGGACGCTCGCCACGGGGGCGACAGGCCCCGCCGCCGCGTCGCTGGCTGCGGCGACGGCCGCCGTGGATCGCGAACTCGACCGAGCTGCGGACGTCGCCGCGGACGGCGCTGAGCCGCCCGAACGGCGGTTCGCCGCGGCCCGGCTCCTCGCTCGCGCGCCGCGGACCCGCGACCGGGGCGTGGCGCTGCTCGCGGCCTGGCTCGTGCCGCAGACCGACCCGGCGGTCCAGGCGGCGGCGGTGGAGGCCCTGGCCCGTTGCGGCGCCGAGGGCGTGCCGGCGGCGCTGGCTGCCGCGTGGCCGGGCATGAGCCCCGCGGTGCGGGCCGCCGCCGTCGATGCCTGGCTCTCCCGCGGTCCGTGGGCTTCGGACCTGCTCGACCTCGTCGCGTCGGGGGCCGTGCCGTCCGTCGCGCTGTCACCGGCGCAGCGGGATCGGCTGCTGCGGCATCCAGATCGCGACATCGCGACGCGGGCCAAGACGCTGCTCGCGGCGAGCGGGGGCGGCACGCGCCGCGACGTGGTCGACCGCTACCTTGGCGCGCTGGCGGGCGCCGGCGACGCGGGCCGCGGACGTGAGGTCTTCCTCCGGTCGTGCGCGGCCTGTCATCGCCGGGGCGATGCCGGCAGGGACGTGGGGCCGAATCTCGCCACGGTGGTCTCGCACGCGCCGGAGCGGTTGCTGGCGAACATCCTCGATCCAAACGCCGACATCCAACCTGGCTTCCAGTCCTACACGTGCGTGCTGGTCACGGGGGAGGTGGTCAACGGCCTGCTGGCGTCCGAGAACGGCGGCAGCGTGACGATGACCCTGGCCGACGGCGGATCACGGAGCATCGCCCGTGGGGAGATCGACGAGCTCGTCACCGCCAATCGGTCGTTCATGCCCGAGGGTGTGGAGTCGACCGTGACGGTCGACCAGATGCGGGATCTGCTCGCCTTTCTCCGCGGCCCACTCTGAGGGCCACGGGCGGCGCTGTCCGCGTCAGGCCGGGTCGCGGCCGGAAACGATGTCGAGCACGGCGGCGCCGAAGTCGGCCAGCCGCTTCTCGCCGATCCCCTTGCAGCGGAGCAGCGCCGCCGGCGAGGCCGGCTTCTCGCGGGCGATCGCCCGCAGCGACTTGTCGTCGAGGATCGTCCAGGCGGGCTTACCGCGGGCGTCCGCGACCCGTCGGCGCCACAGCCGCAGCCGCTCGAAAAGGTCGCGATCGACTCCCTCCCAGTCGTCGACATCGGCCTTGGCCGCACGGGTCTTGCCGACCCGCGGCTCGAGCAGGACGACGGGCCGCTCGCCCCGCAGCACCTCCCAGGAACGCGGGTTCAAGCCCACCACCGGGCGATCGCCGCCGCTCCGCGAGAGCAGGTCCTGGTCGAGCAGCTGGTGGACGAGGTTCTCGGCCGACCGCTGGTCGAGCGAGGCGAGTAGGCCGAACGTCGAGAGCTTGTCGTGGCCGTGCCGCTGGATGCCCTCGGTCTTCGCCCCCCGCAGCACTTCGCAGACGTGCCGCACGCCGAACCGCTCGCCGACGCGGGCCACGCAGGAAATGATCTTCTGGGCGGTGACGGACGACTCGGGCAGGTTCGCGGTCTCGTCGAGGCAGACGTCGCATGCCCCGCACGCCGCGGTGCCGTAGGCCTGGCCGAAGTATTCCGAGAGCGCCGCGTGCCGGCAGCGGGCCGCCTGGGCGTAGCGCCGCATCGAGTGCAGGTGGGAGACCTGCGACGCGATCAGCCGCTCCGCCTCGTCCGGCTCCAGGTCGGACTCCTCCGCGCTCTTCCGCACGAGTGCCTCCCAGCTGAAGACGTCGGCCGACGAGTAGAGGAGCACGCACTCCGCCGCCAGGCCGTCGCGGCCCGCGCGGCCGGTCTCCTGCTGGTAGGCCTCCAGGCTCTTGGGCAGCGAGGTGTGGAGCACCAGGCGAACGTCGGAGCGGTCGATCCCCATGCCGAAGGCGACCGTGGCCACGACCACGTCGATCGTCTCGTGGGCGAAGGCCTCCTGCGTGCGGTGCCGCTCCCGTGCGTCGAGACCCGCGTGGTAAGGGCGGGCGAGGATCCCTTCGGCCGCCAGCCGGGCCGCCAGCCGCTCCGTCTCCTTCCGCGAGATGCAGTAGACGATCGAGGCTTCGCCTGCGTGCCGGCCGAGCACCTCGAGCGTCTGCTGGATGCGGTCGGTCCGCGGCACGACCCGGTAGACGAGGTTGGGGCGGTCGAACGTGCCGACGAGCACGTCGGGCTCGCGGAGCTGCAGCTGCGCGACGATGTCGTCGCGGACCCGCGGCGTGGCCGTGGCGGTGAAGGCGTGGACGCTCGCCGCGGGGAACCGCTCGCGGAGCAGGGCCAGTTGCCGGTATTCGGGGCGGAAGTCGTGGCCCCACTGGCTGATGCAGTGGGCCTCGTCGATGGCGAAGCGGCGCACGCCCACCTGCGCGAGCAGGTCGAGCAGACCGGAATTCACGAGCCGCTCCGGCGCCGTGAAGATGAGCCGGAGTTCGCGGGCCGCCAGCCTGTCGCGGATCCGGCGGCGCTCGTCGGCATCGAGGCCGGAGTGGATGGCCGCGGCCGGGTAGCCGATCGCCTCGAGCGCGTCGACCTGATCCTTCATCAGGGCGACCAACGGCGAGACGACGACGTCGGTCGTGTCGCCGAGCAGCGGCGGCAGCTGGTAGCAGAGGCTCTTGCCTCCGCCGGTTGGCATCACCACCAGCGAGTCGCGGCCGGCCAAGGCCGCCCGGATCGCGTCGGCCTGCAGCGGCCGCAGCTGGTCGAAGCCCCACCAGCGGGAGAGGATCTCCGCGACGCGGGCGTCGTCGAGGGGCAGTGGGGCTGGGTCGGCCGTCCCTGGCACGGATGCACCTGTCTGAAGGGGGCGATCGCTCAGGATAGCAGATGCACGACTGACGCGCCGCGCGGCGAGACACGCCGGCGGAGGCCCGTCTATACTCCGTCGATGCTCTGGGTCGCCTGGAAAATGCTGATCGGGAACCGCGTCAAGTACCTCGGCATCGTGTTCGGGGTGGTGTTCGCGGCGCTCCTCATCGCGCAGCAGGCATCGATCTTCTGCGGCCTGATGTCGCTGACGATCAGCCAGATCCGCGATGTCGAGGGCCCCGAGATCTGGGTCATGGACAAGAACGTCCAGTTCGTCGACGACGTCAAGCCGCTGGCCGACACCGAGTTGTTTCGCGTGAAGGGCGTGCCCGGAGTGGACTGGGCCGTGTCGTTCTACAAGGGGATCGCCCGGGCCCGGCTCGAGGAGGGCACCTACGAGCAGATGATCCTGCTTGGCCTCGACGACGCCACGCTCGTCGGCGCGCCGGCTGGGGTCTTCATGGGGTCGATCGCCGACCTGCGCCGGCCCGACGCCGTGATCATGGACGACGCGGGCTACAAGCGGATCTGGCCGAACGAGCCCTTCCGACTGGGACGCGTGTTCGAGATGAACGACCGGCGGGCCGTGCTCGTCGGCATCACGAAGGCCAGCCGCACGTTCCAGAGCTTCCCGATCGTCTACACCCGCTACAGCCAGGCGATCCAGTATGCGCCTCCCGAACGTAAGGTGCTCTCGTTCGTGCTGGCCAATCCCGTGCCCGGCGTGCCGCCCGAGGATGTCTGTCGGCGGATCGAGGCGCAGACCGGGCTGCAGGCGCTCACGCGCAAGCAGTTCATCTGGAAGACGATCCGCCATTACCTCGCCAAGACCGGCATCCCGGTCAACTTCGGAATCACCGTGTTCCTGGGGTTCCTGGTGGGCACCGCCATCGCCGGCCAGACGTTCTACCTGTTCACGGTGGAGAACATCCGGCAGTTCGGTGCGCTCAAGGCGATGGGGACGAGCAACTGGACCATTCTCATGATGGTGCTCTCGCAGGCCCTGCAGGTGGGCGTGGTCGGCTACGGCATCGGCGTCGGACTGGCGGCTCTGTTCGGCAGGGCGGTGACTGGCGGCCTGTCGCGGCTCTCCTTCTTCATGCCCTGGGAAGTGCTGGCCATCACGGCGGCGGCGGTGTTCGTCATCGTCCTGTTGTCCAGCCTGCTGTCGATCCGAAAGGTGCTCGTGGTCGATCCCGCCATCGTGTTTCGCGGCTGAACCCGGCGAACGGCCGGACGGCCGCAGAAAGACCGACCATGCACGACCTTCCCTCCCCGCCAGCCGCGGCCGCCATGGCCGGCACCGACGTGGCCGTGCGGGCCCGCGGCGTGACCAAGTCGTTCGGAACCGGGAGTTCGCTCACGCTGGCGCTGCGCGGCGTCGACCTCGACGTGCCGTATGGCGAGCTGCTGATGCTCGTGGGGCCGAGCGGCTGCGGCAAGACGACGCTCGTGTCGATCGTCGCGGGCACGCTCGAGCCCTCGGCCGGCGAGATGTTCGTCCTGGGGCAGGATCTGGTCGCCATGCGGGGCGGTCGCAAGGTGCGGTTTCGGCGGCAGAACGTGGGCTTCGTGTTCCAGTCCTACAATCTCTTGCCGGCGCTGACCGCCGTGGAAAACGCCGCAGTGCCGCTGCTCATCGCCGGCTGGCGGCGGAGCCGGGCGGTGGAGGCCGCGGCCGACATGCTCGATCGCCTCGGCCTCGGCGACAGGCTCACCCGGCTGCCCGGCGAACTCTCCGGCGGGCAGCAGCAGCGGGTGGCGATCGCCCGGGCCATCGTGCACGACCCCCGGCTGCTGATCTGCGACGAGCCGACCAGCGCCCTCGACGCCGAGAACGGCCGGATCACGATGGAACTGATCTCGCGGATCGCCGTGCAGCCCGATCGGGCGGTGATCGTCGTGACGCACGACGCGAGGGTCTACGCCTTCGCCGACCGGATCGCCGCCATGGAAGACGGCCGAATCGTGTCGGTCGAGGCAGGGCCGCGGTCGACCACAGCGCGGCTCGGAACCACCTGACCCGGGGGGCGAGGCCAGCCATCTTGGAGCCGCCAGCACCGTCGTCGTAGCATAAAGCTCATGGTTTCGGCTCCCACCGACGTCTCGAACATCCCCGCCGCCGCGGTGCCGCGTGGCCGGTCGCTGGAACGCGGCCGGAGCGTCGCCGAATTTCTCACGCAGATCGTGCTGCCGCTCGCCGGGCTCGGGCTTCTTGTATTCGCCGGATGGTACGTGGCGCGGACGCGGCCGGTCCTCAACAATCCGCCCCCGCCCATCGAGCCGGCCCGCAGCCCCTATTCCGACACGCTCGCGGCCGCCGGCATCGTGGAGGCCCAGACCGAAAACATCGCCGTGGGGTCCGCCACGCCGGGGGTGGTGGTCGAGGTGCTGGTGAAGGTCGGCGACATCGTGCAGGCGGGCCAGCCGCTCTTTCGATTGGACGACCGGCAGCTGCAGGGCGATCTGGCGTTGAAGAGGGCGGCGGTGTCGAAGTCCAAGAGCGAACTGATCAAGCTCGAGGCGGAGCCGCGGAAGGAGAAGATTCCGGCGCTCGTGGCGCAGGTCGAGGAGGCCCGTTCGCTGCTGGAGATCGAGAAGGATTCGCTGGCGCGGGCCGAGGAGACCTTCGCCCGCAAGATCACGACCGAGCAGGACATCGTGCAGAAGCGGCAGACGGCCGCCTACGCGCAGTCGCACCTGAACAAGTCGCAGGCCGACCTCGACCTGCTGAAGGCGGGCTCGTGGCAGTACGACCGCGATGTGGCCGCCGCGGCGATCGGCGCGGCGGAGGCCGAACTGGCCAAGACCGAGATCGAGATCGAGCGGTTGGTCGTGCGGGCGCTCGTGGCGGGCGAGGTGCTGCAGGTGAACGTGCGGCCCGGGGAGTTCGTCGGCACGCCGCCGGGCCAGCCGCTGGTGATGCTCGGCAACACCGAGCGGCTGCATGTCCGCGTCGACATCGCCGAGTTCGATATCCCCAGGTTCAGGACCGATTTTCCTGCTACGGCGATGCCCCGCGGCAACCTGCAGATGCGGTACCCGCTGCGGTTCTTCCGCGTCCACCCGTTCGTCGTCCCGAAGAAGTCGCTCACGGGCGACAACACTGAGCGGGTCGACACGCGGGTGCTGCAGGTCATCTACGAGTTCGACCCCACTGGCCTTCCGCCCCTGTTCGTGGGACAGCAGGTGGAGGTGTTCATCGACGCGACGGGAGCCAGGGACGCCGCGCCCCCGGGCCCAGCCGCCGGCGGCTGATGTCGCCCAGATTGCCACCAGTCCGGTCGGCGACTGGTAAGCGAGGAAAGATGGTCACGCTGCCGAACGGCCGGCGCTCGAGGCCGTTGGGCGAGGGACGGTGAGGCCGCAAACCAGCCTTGCCACCCGGCGGTCGCGGTGGGACAGTCCCCGCCCCGACCATGCACCCACACCGAACGAGAATCGCCGCGGAGATGCTGCGCTCGGTGGCGGCCTGCGCCGTACTCGCGGCAGCTGGGCTCCCCGGGATCGCCGCTCGGGCGGTCGAGTTTGAGCTGGTCGATACCGTCGCGCCGCCGTCGCCGCCCGCGGATCCGGCACCGAAGGAAACGGGGGGCATGTACCTGCCGGGCTCCAGCGGAGAGCGGCTCTGGCAGCAGACGCTCGCGACTGTGTCGGCCGACTGGCCGGTGGTGCGGAAGATCGACCCGGACTTCCACGCAGTGCCCCCGCGCGAGGGCTTGATCGAGTCGGCATGGATCGAGCCTCCGGACGCACGTGCGGCTTCGCGCGGGCTGCCGACCAGCGACCGGGCCTGGCCCCCGCGCCGGCAGCGGGTGATCGTCCGCGTCGTGCCGGCCGTCAACGGCGCCTGGATCGACGCCGTCGTCGAGACGCAGTCGATCGCCGACGCCCATGCTCCGGCCGGCCCCGGTCGGATCGAGCTCGCCGGGGGTTGGCCAACCGCACAGACCGACGGCGAGCGGAGGAACATCACGACCACGCTCGCCGCCCGGATGGCGACGGCGCCGGGCGGCGCGGCGGATCCGATCTACGCGTTGCCCGCGCTCGATGGCGAGCTGGATCGCGGGCCGCCCGAGCCGCCTTGGGCCCGCAGCCGCTACCCGCGGCTGTCGCGGGCGGGCTACAAGGTGCTCGAGGACTATCGCAACTTCTACTCGTGCGAGTCGCTTACCGGCGTGGCCGCTGCCTTCGGCGCGGGCGCGCTCATGGCCAACACCGGTTTCGACACCACCATGCAGAATGCCTGGCAAACGGGGGTGGAACCCACCGACGTCGGCACGTTCTTCTCGGACTGCAAGCAGATCGGCGAGGGCAGGTACGCGCTGGCCGTGTTCGGCGCCGCGGCGGCCACCGGGCTCGTGTTCGAGGGGCGGCCGTCCGGCGACATCATCGGCGAATGGGGCTCGCGGTCGCTCCGCATCTTCGCCGTCGGAGCGCCCCCGCTGTACGTGCTCCAGATGGCCACCGGCGCGTCGCGGCCGGGCGAGGGCTCGGCGGGCAGCGACTGGCATTTCTTCAACGACAACAACGGCGTCAGCGGCCATGCCTTCGTCGGAGCGATCCCGTTCCTGGCGGCGGCCGAGATGGTCGAGAGCCCGCTGGCAAAGGGAACGCTCTACGTCTGCTCTACGTTCGTCGGCTTTTCGCGGATGACCGACAACGCGCACTATCCCTCGCAGATCTTCCTCGGCTGGTACCTGGCGTGGGCCAGTTCCATGGCGGTGAGCCGCACCGAGACGCACTTCGCCGGGATGGAGGTGCGCGTGGTGCCGCTGCCGACGGCCGACCTCGGCGGGCTGGCCGTCGAGGCGAAGTGGTGAGCGACGGAGGCCGGCTTCCACATCCTCCTCGCACCGCTATGATGACACCGCGGTAAGCGGCAGGCGGTCGCCTGGCTCGGCTTT
Organism: Pirellulales bacterium; assembly: GCA_044344895.1. Classification (GTDB taxonomy): domain Bacteria; phylum Planctomycetota; class Planctomycetia; order Pirellulales; family UBA1268; genus CAMCQY01. The sequence continues at coordinate 14,667 of JBIJCD010000023.1, forward strand.
CGCGGTGCATTCCGCCCGCGTGTGCGGCGGAAACGGCTGTTCGATGTCCTTCGAGGGGAGCGGGTGAGTTCATGGCCAAGAAGACAAATCGGAAGGCGGCGCGGGGGATCGGCAAGCCCGGCAAGGCGGCCGGCGCGTCGGCCGCGCGGCTGCGGAGCCTGTTCACGCCCGCGGAGCGGAAGTTGCTCGCCGCCGCCGATGGCCCAGGCCTCGCCAAGGCGGCCCGCGCCGATGTGCAGGATTGGCTCAAGCGGGCCCGAGCGCTACGCGACAAGTGGCGTGACCTCGTTGGCGCGCAGACGCGGAAGCAGAAGCGCGGGCCGCAGGCCACGGCCGAGGCGAACGCCCGCAGCCGCGAGAAGGCGGATCTGTTTCACGCCGCGGTCGGTCGGCTGGAACAGCGTCTGGCTGCACTGCAAACCGTGGCGTCGAAGCCGGCCGCCGGCCCCAAGCAGCCGGGGCGGCGGAGCCGGACGGCGGCCCACCGCACCGCCCGGGCGGGCGTGCGTGCCGCGCTGGCTGAAAAAGTGGCCATGCTCAACCTTGCCGGAGGCCGGTCGCCGGCCGGGCTCGCCGATCGTCCGGCGGTCGCAGGATCACCGCGTGGGGCTGTAGCGGCTGAGCCGCCCGTCGCTGCGGCGAAGGCCCGCAGTCGCGCGGCGGCCGCGCGGCCTGCCGCCGGGGCCCGGCGCACGCCGCGCGGGCCGATCACGGCTGCGGTCGGGGGGACGCCGCAGGCGGTCCGCTTCGATCGCTCGCAGCAGCGGTCGGCGCGGACGGAAGCCAAGAACGCCCGTCTGAAGCTCAAAGGGAGTGCGACCCGCCGCGGCAGCCACCTGGCGGCATCGGTCAAGCGGGCGCAGGCCCGCCGCGACCAGCGATCGCGATAAACCGCGCGTGTGTCTGTGGGTTCACCGAGTCGGCGGCAGAGCCGAGGAGCATCCCTAGCGCCGCGTGCGGCTCCGCCACCACGCCCGGGAGGGGCGAGCGGCCGCTGGCCGTTCCGCCGGGGGAGGCACCGCTCCCTGGCCGTTCATGACAGCGGCATCGCGTCGCGATGGAGGGCTGACCTCGGCTCGGTATCGCCGCCGCGTCGCGGCGTCATGCGACTTCTCGATTTCCAGGATGCCGAAGTAGGGGTCGGGATATTGCCAATCGTTCTGCGCCTCGGCCGACCGCCCTCCCCAGCCGATCAGGAACGCGGCAGCGATGGACACGACGCAGCGTACCGCCCGCCATCCGCCGAACCGCACGCGTGTGCAGCGTCCGCAGCGATGCCCTGAACCATGTTGCGGGCCACGCTCCGGGGGCGTACGCCGGGCCGTCGTCGGCGATGCCATCAGCCGGCCGTGATCTCGTCGCGGCGCTCGGCGGGAGCCCGCATGGCGACGACGACGTCGATCGTCACGGGACGCACGAGGTAACCCGCCACTCCGGCCGCCAGCGCCCGCTGTTCATCCTCGATCCGGTAATCGTCGGCGACGACGAAGATGCCGGATCGCATGCCGCGCCCGAGCCGACCCAGCGACGATGCGGCACCCGGCAGCATCGGATCGACCTCGGCCTGCGTGACGGGGGCCGAGAGCATCTCCACCAGATCCAGTCCGGAGATGTCCGGCAGCTGGTCGCTGACGAGCCACACATCGGCGCGGAACCGACGCGCCAGCCGGATGGCAGAACGGCCGTCGGCACAGAAATGCAGTCCGACGTTGCCGGCCTGAGCCTCGGCCACGAAATCGCCGTAGCGGTCGAAGGCGGGATCGACGATCACCACTTCGCGGATGCCCACCTCGGCAAGCGTCGTCGGATGGCGACGATCATCGGCGTGGTCCGGGCTGGAGTCGAAGGAATTCATGAGAACGAGTCCTCGGAGTGCTTCAGGGAGTCTTGTACGTTTCGCGAGCGAGCGACGGTTTCAACCCGACGAGATTCGGCGTCAGACGAGCGACACGATCGACAGGAACAATGCGACTGGAATCGCACAAAGAAGCATGTCGGCCGGCGTCAGCAGCGGGCGGCGAACCAGACTGAGCCGCTGGACCACACCTTGGCCACGAACCTGTACGGTGCTGCTTGTGTTACGACGGAAGGCGGTATGCATGGCGGCGGCATCCTCGAAAACGGCAGGGAGGGGATCGATACAAACCGATCGCACCGCCAATCCCTTACGCACGCGCCGTGCCAAACCGCCGCCGTTGGTTCTGCCGCGGCCCGTGCTCGCCGCTCGTGGAAGGATCTGCGCCCACGTTTCCCGGGGTCGAGCGTTGTTTCCGCCGCCTCGAAATCCTCCAAAAACACCGAGGGCCGGTTCCGGCCACCCTGGGCGGGAGCGACCACCGCTGGTGCGATTCAGCCCAGCCCCTGGTCGCCAGCGACCAGGGGCTGGGCTGAACTGGTGCGAATCGCTCCACCCGCGGACGACGCGGCCGGACCGTGCTCCATGGACGCCGAGGGGCCGGCCCATTCCCCCGAATTCCCGCAGCCCAGGGCTCAGCGGGCGAGAATTCGGCGGACGTCGTCGCCGGCCACGCCGTCGACCAGCTCCACGTGGCCGATCCGCGTGGGCAGGATGAACCTGAGCCGCCCCGCCACCGACTTCTTGTCGCGGCCCATGATGTCGAGCAGTAGCTCGGCGGGGTGTTTCGCGGCCGCCGGCACGGCCACCGGCAGGCCGAACGCCTCCAGCAGCTCCCGCTGCCGGCGGGCTGTATCGGGACCGATCCGGCCGAGGGCGACGGCCAGTTCGGCGGCGTCGGCCATGCCGATGGCTACGGCCTCGCCGTGCAGGAGCGAGCCGTAGCCGGCCGCAGTCTCGTAGGCATGGGCGAACGTATGGCCGTAGTTCAGGATCGCCCGCAGACCGGTGACTTCCCGCTCGTCCTGGCCGACAACGTCGGCCTTGAGCGCCGCGCAGCGGTGGACGACGTGCTCGAGCGCCGCCGGTTCCCGGGTGAGGATGCTCCTGGCGTTCGCCTCCAGCCAGACGAAGAACGCGGCGTCGAGGATCATGCCGTACTTCACGACCTCGGCGAGTCCGCTCTTGAATTCCCGCTCCGGCAGCGTCGACAGTGTCGCGACGTCGCAGAGCACCCCGCGGGGCTGCCAGAAGCTCCCCACG
>JBIJCD010000024.1:0-17635 GCA_044344895.1 Pirellulales bacterium
AGCACCGCCTCGGGAAGCTGGTATTCGGCGAACGCGTTGCCCCCCGCCGCACGGATCGCCTCGATCCGCGCGGCCGTCAGCGGCCGGTCGGGCACGGCGAACGGCAGCTTCGTGATGATCACGGTGACGAGCTGGTCGCCGGGCAGGTCGATCCCCTGCCAGAAGCCGTCGGTGCCCAAAAGCACGCTCCGCGGCCCCTCGCGAAACGCATCCAGCATCCGCGACCGGTTGAGGCCGTCGGCCTGGCTCACAAGGCGGTAGTTGTTCCGCGCACACCAGCCGGCCAGGTCCGCCGACGCTTTCGCCAGCGACGCGATGCTCGTGAACAGCACCAGCGCCCGCCCCTCGCTCCGCTCCACGTATCGGCGGATCATCTCCACCACGGCCCGATCGTAGGCCTCGCGCTGGACAGGGTCGGGCAGCCGGTCGACGAGCACCAGCCGCGCCTGCCGGGCGTAGTCGAACGGGCTGCCGAGCGACCTGCAGAGGGCGTCGGGCACGCCCAGGCGGCCCCGCAGGTAGGCGTAGCCGGCCGCATCATCGTCACCGGCCTCGCGGTCGTCGTCGCCGCGGACATGCGTCTCGTCGTCCCGGCCGCGGCCGCCCACGGCCAGCGTGGCGCTGGTCAGCACGACCGTTCCCACGCGGTCGAAGAGCTCGCGCTTGAGCACGTCGCCCACGTGCACAGGCGCGCTCGAGAGCACGAGCCGCTCCCGGCCGCGACGCCCGCGGTGCGACTCGACCCACCACACGCTGCCCGGCTCGTGCTGGCCCAACCAGGCGTCGAGGCTGCCGGCCAGGCCGGTGAGCCGGTCGGAGAGGGAGAAGAAATCGTGCCGCTCCGCCTCGTTGCCGATTCCCTCCGCCGCCGCCCGCAGCTGCCGGCCGAGGCTCAGCAGCGTGTCGCCGAGCGTGTCGGGGACGAGGTGCGGCGATGCGATCCGCCAGGGCGACTCGCCCCGCTTCGCGAGCTTCGCCCGTACTCCGTCGAAGAATTCCTCCGCGGCCCGCCGGCACCGCAGCACGGCCAGCTCGAGGTCCTGCATCCGGTAGTGCACGACCAGGCCCCGGTGCGTGCGCTCGTTGTAGAGCTTCGAGAGCACGCGGTCGACGGCGGCGCTCGACAGGCCCACGCCCAGGTGGTCGCTGGCGACGCTCTCCACCATGTGCGCCTCGTCGAAGATCACCGCGTCGTAGTTGGGCAGCAGGCTGGCTCCGCCCCGCCGCAGCGCCAGGTCGGAGAAGAACAGCGCGTGGTTCACGATCAGCAGCTGCGCGTGGGCCATGCGCCGCCGTGCGGCGTAGTAGTGGCACTGCTGATGCACGGGGCAGCCGCGGCCCATGCAGTTGCCGGCGTCGCTGGCCACCTCGTCCCACACGGCGTCCAGCGGCACGAAGGGCAGGTCGGCCAGCGAGCCGTCGGCCGTGTGCTTCGCCCACGCGATCAGCTCCTCCAGCTGCAGCGACTCGGCGTCGTCGCGGAACAGGCTGCCCGCCCGCTCGCGGGCCAGCGCCAGCCGCCGCAGGCTCACGTAGTTGGCCCGTCCCTTCACCAGCACCGCGGAAAACTCCCGCGGCATCACGGCCGCCACCAGGGGAATGTCCTTGGTGACCAGCTGCTCCTGCAGGGCGATCGTGTGGGTGGAGATCACGATCCGCCGCGGCCGGCGGGCGGCGGGCCGGACCGGGGGACCGTCCTCGTCCTCCGGCCATCCGCCGGCAGGCTCGGCCGGATCGTCGCCGGCCTGATCGGCGGTCGCCGCCAGCACCGCCGGCACGAGGTAGGCCAGGCTCTTCCCGGTGCCGGTGCCGGCCTCCACGATGGCGTGCCGCCGTTCGGCCAGGGCCCGCGCCACGAGGTGCGCCATCTCCAGCTGCTGCGGCCGCGACTCCCAGCCGTCGAGCCGGGCGGCCAGACGGCCGGCGGGTGACAGCAGTTCGTCGGGCGTCGTCATGGCCGCAATGTACCCGACGGTTGCCGGGGAAATGCCGCACGTCGGCCGGGCCGGCGGCGGCCCCTGGTATCATGCGGCCCCGTCAGCCCCGCGGGCGCGAGACGCCCGTTGCCCTTTTCCAACGCCTCATGCAATCCCGACGACTCACTGGCCTCGTCGCCGCGGCCTTCACTCCTTTCGCTCCGGACGGATCGGTCGACGAAGCCCGCATCGAGGAGCAGGCGCAGCGGATGATCGCCGACGGACTGGCGGGCGTGTTCGCCTGCGGCACCACGGGAGAAGGGCCGTCACTGACGACGGCCGAGCGGATGCGGGTCGCGGAACGCTGGACGCGGGCGGCCGGGGCGCGTCTGCCGGTGATCGTCCACGTCGGCCACAACTGCCTGGAGGACTGCCGGACGCTGGCGGCCCACGCCCAGCGGATCGGTGCCGCGGGCATCGGCTGTCTCGCCCCCTCGTTCTTCCGCCCCAAGACCGTTGGCGAACTCGTCGACTTCTGCACGCCCGTCGCGGCCGCGGCTCCGGGCCTGCCCTTCTACTACTACCACCTCCCCTCGGTCACCGGCGTCCACCTGCCGATGACCGACTTCCTGGCGGCGGCCGCGCCGCGGATTCCCACGCTGGTCGGCATCAAGTACACCCACGAGGATCTCGCCGATTTCTCCGCCTGCAGCCGATTGGACGGCGGCAGGTTCGAAATGATCTTCGGCCGCGACGAGATCCTGCTCGCGGCCCTCACCTGCGGCGCCCGCGCCGCCATCGGCAGCACCTACAACTTCATGCCCGGCGTCTTTCACGCGGTGATCGCCGCGTTCGGCCGCGGAGACCTCGCGGCGGCGCGGGCGAGCCAGTCGCTGGCGGCCGACATCATCGCCGTCATGATCCGCCACGGCGGCCTGCCTGCGGGCAAGGCGATGATGCCGCTTGTCGGCATCGACTGCGGCCCCGTCCGCCTGCCGCTCGTCGACCTCGACGCGGCCCGGCGCGACGCCTTGCGCCGCGATCTGGCCGCCCTCGGCTTCCCGGACCGCCTGCCGACACCGGCTCCGTCATGACCGATTCACGGGCCTGATGCACAGGACCAGCCACGCCGACAGGCACGCCAGCCCGGCGAAGCCACCGAAGATCACGGGCAGCGGCACCTGCTGGTCGCGGAGCCAGCCGAAGCCGACGTCGGCCAGCCCGCCGCAGCTGATGCTCGCCAGGTTCATGAGGCCGTAGCCCGCGGCCCGCCGTTCGGCCGGCACGATCTGCGCGAGGATGGGCATGTTGTTGGTGTCGAAGAATCCCCAGCCGAAGCCGAAGAGCATCAGGAACAGGATCGCCAGCGGCAGCGACTTCGTGCCGATCACGACGCCCACGCCGAGCAGCGCCGGCACGATCGCGGCCATGCCCAGCGCGCTGACGTAGATTCGCCCGCGGTCGGTCGACTGCATCCAGCGATCGGCGAGCCAGCCTCCCAGGACGGCGCTGGCGATCGCCGCCCCCTGCCAGTAGATCACGGCGCTCACTCCGGCGAGCCCCTGCGTGAGGCCGAGGTCCTTCTGCAGCACGCTGGGCATCCAGTCGCGCACGACCCAGCCGGCGATCGCCGGCAGCGTGAAGTAGGCGAGCAGGAGCCGGAAGGAACGGTTGCCCAGCAGGGCCGTGGCCGATCCCAGCGGCGACTCCGCCCGCCCGCCGCCTGTCGCGATCCCGCGGCTCCAGCGGCCCAGCAGCAGGAACAGTGGCACGGCGTAGATCACGCCCACCAGACCGATCGCGGAAAACCCCCAGCGCCAGCCGAGGCTCGGGCTGTCGGCCACGAACCCGCCGAGGCTGCCGAGCATCACCCCCAGGTAGATGCCGATCTGGTGGATGCCCACGGCCCGCGACCGCGTGGCGGCGGCATGGTGCTCCGCGATGAACGCCAGCGCCGTCGGGATGTAGAACGCCTCCGAGAGGCCCATGGCCGCCCGGGTGGCCAGCAGGTACTCGTAGGTGGTCGCCTGCCCCGTGGCGCAGGTGACCGCGGACCAGGCGAACAGGCTCAGGCAGACGATCAGGCTCTTGCTGCAGCGGTCGGCGACCAGGCCTGCGAACGGGCTGGCGATCGCGTAGGTCCACTTGAACCAGGCCAGCATGTGGCCCCACTGCTCCTGGCTGGAGATCCCGCTGACGTCGCCGATGATCGACTTCTGCATCGTCGCGATCAGCTGGCGATCGAGATAGTTCAACAGCGCCACCGGCACGAGCAGCGCCACGACCAGCCAGGCCGTGCGGAGCGAGCCATGAGGACTGTCGGCGTGCATGGGGGCGGATTCCGCGGCGTCCAACGCCCACTCGGCTGCAGAGGTGTTTCGCGGGGCGGTGCGAGCGGACCACCCCGGGCAAAGCGGCTCGATTCTCGACGTGCGTTCGGGTTTCCACAATCCCGGCGGGCACTGCCCGTGGCGGGCCGCGGCCGGCACGCTGCCCGCACCGCGCCGCCCTGCCGTGTATTTCCCGGCGGCTGCAAGTACAAATAGTCACCGAGGATTTCCCGTTTCCGAGAGGTTCAGCCGTGGCAGCATCGCAGGGACCGCAGAAGGCGTGGGGCGGCGTATTTCGGGAGCCGACCGACAGCCGTGTCGAGGCCTTTTCCGAGAGCGTCTCCTTCGACCGGCGACTGGCCGACGACGACATCGACGGCTCCATCGCCCACGCCCGGATGCTGGCCTCACGCGGTCTCATGACCGCGGCCGAGGCCGACGCCATCGCCCGCGCGCTCGAGGAGATCCGGGGCGAGATCGCCGCGGGACGGTTCGAGTTCAGCGTGTCGCGGGAGGACATCCACCTCCACATCGAGGCCGCGCTCACGGCACGGCTGGGCGACGCGGGTCGCAAGCTGCACACGGCGCGAAGCCGCAACGATCAGGTCGCCACCGACCTGCGGCTCTACTGCCGGCGGGCGATCGACCGGATCGACCGGGGCCTGCACGAACTCCAGCGGTCGTTCCTCGGGCTCGCCGAGCGCGAGCAGGGGCTCGTGATGCCGGGCTACACCCACATGCGCCGGGCCCAGCCCGTGCTCGCGGCGCACCAGCTGCTCGCCTGGTGCGAGCGATTCCAGCGGGATCGCGACCGGCTGGCCGACTGCCGGCGGCGGACGAACGTGCTGCCGCTCGGCTCGGGGGCGCTGGCGGGCACGAGCCTGCCGATCGACCGCGACCACGTGAAGGATGCGCTCGGATTCGCCGCGGTGGCGGCCAACAGCCTCGACGGTGCGAGCGACCGCGACTTCGTCTGCGAGCTGGCTTTCGTACTCGCGTTGGCCGGCGTGCATCTGTCGCAGTGGGCCGAGGAGTGGATCATCTACAGCACGCAGGAGTTCGGCTTCCTGCGGCTGCCCGAGGGCTTTTGCACCGGCAGTTCGATCATGCCGCAAAAGATCAATCCCGACGTGCTCGAGCTCGTCCGTGGCAAGTCGGCCCGCGCGATCGGCAACGTGCAGGCCTTGCTCGTGCTGCTCAAGGGCCTGCCCACCGCCTACAACCGCGACCTCCAGGAGGACAAGGAGGCGATCTTCGACTCGATCGACACGCTGGAGGCCGTGCTCGGCGTGGCCGCACCGCTCGTCGCAGGCACGTCGTTCGACCACGAACGCATCGCCGCCTCGATCGACCGCGGCCACCTCGACGCCACCAGCCTGATGGAGGCGCTGATCACCGCGGGCGTGCCGCAGCGGACCGCCCACGAGCTGGTGGGCACGTTCGTCCGGCGGGCCATGACCCGTGGCGTCTCCCTGTCCGACCTTTCCGATCAGGAGTTCCTGAAGGATTATGGAGGCTGGAACGCCTCGCTCCGCGGGGCGCTGGGGGCATCCAGGGCAGTTGAACGGATGACGAGTTTCGGCTCCACGGCGCCGGCGCAGGTTGCCGACCAGATTGCTGCGTGGCAGCGCCGGCTGGGGGCCGCCGCCCGCGCGTGATCCGGGGGTGGCCGGTGCGAACGAGGCGCAGCAGGTCGTGGTGCCGCTGGCTCCTGGGCTGCCTCGCGGTGGCCGGGCCGGCGGTGGCCCGCGCCGCGGAGCCCGCGGCACCACCGCCCGACCCGTTGGCGCAGGCGGTGATCGATTCGCTCGCCAGCACCCCGCGGACGAAGCCGGCCGAGATCCTCGACGCCGCGGTCAGGGCGGCCGACGTCGAGGCCTTCGACATCGCCAGCCGCTCCCTTGCGCAGCTGGGCGACCTGCTCGAGAAGGCGGGCGACGACGCCCCCACGCTCCTCGCCGATCTGGGTGACGCCGCCGATCCGGCCGATCTCCGGCGGCTGGAGCGAGCGCTCGGTGGACGCGACCCGGCCGCCATCCCGCTGCTGCGAGCCATGCAGTCGGAGTCCGCCCGCCGGCTACACGATCCCGATCGCATCCGGCAGGACGCCGCCGCGCTGGCGAACGAGTCCGCGTCGGTCAGAGAGGCCGCTGCCGACAGGCTGGCGCGAGCGGGCGTCGCCGCCCTGCCGGCGCTCGTCGACGTTTTGCAAGACGATTCACCCGCCGCCGCGCGGTCCCGGGGCCTCGCCCGCTGGGTCGTTCGCGAGCTGGGAACGCACGCCCGACAGCCGCTGCTGGCATGGCTCGGCTCCGACGACATCCGGCACTGGCCCGGCGTGATCGAGGCGCTGGCGGCCGGCGTGGCGCCGCTGGATGATGCGGACGCCGCACCGCCCGACTTCGCTGAGCATCTGCTCGCCCCGGCACTCGTGCCGGGCACGCCTCCCGCGGCACGCGATCGTGCGGTCGCCCTGCTGCGGCGGCTCGCGATCGGCCGCGACGCGGCCGCGCTGCCGCCCGACCCCGAGACGGCGATCGCCCTCCTCACGCGGAGGCTCGACCGCGTGCTTTCCGTCGACGGTCTCCCGGCGCCGGACCACCTGCTCCTCGAGCCCGTGCTCGACCCCGCCGCCGCATCGGCCGCCTCCGGTGTCACCGTCGAACGCCACGTCTGGAACCCGCAGGCCGGCCAGCTGCAGCGGCTCGACGTCCCGCCGCACGTCGCCCGGGCCATGGAGGCGCAGCACCTGGCCCGCGACCTGGCGGCGCTCGAAGCGTCGCAGCCCGAGGCCGTGCGGCTCATCCTGCTGGCCAGGGTGGAGGCGCTACTGGCCGCCGCCGGTGATCCGCTCACCGCCCTCGACCGCATTCCCACCTCCCAGCTGCGGGCGGCGCTCAGCGGCCCGACCGGATTCGACATCGACGCCGTGGCGGACGTGCTGGAACTCGCCGCGTCCCGCGGCATGACGGCCGCCGCCACGGCCGCCGCCCGGACGCTCGCCGCGGCGGCTCCCGCGGCGGACGAGACCGAGGCTTCCGCGCCGCTGCCGCCGCAGACCCGGGCGAAGCTCCTGCGGGCGCTCGTGGTCCCCGATGCGGCGCTGCAGTTCGAATGTGCCCGAACGCTGGCCCTGGCCGCCGGCGACCCGCCCTACCGAGGCTCCAGCCGGGTCGTCGAGATGCTGACCCACGCCGCTACCGCCACCGGCGAGGATGTCGCCATCGTCGCGCACCCCGACGCCGTCGTGCGGGAATCGCTGGCCACGGGCCTGTCGCGGTTCGGCTACCGCGTGGAACAGGTCGCCACCGGCCGGGAGGCGATCCTGGCGGCGCGGGCCGATATCGACACGGTGCTGGTGCTCCTGGCCGCCAGGTCCGCGCCGCCCTCGGCGCTGGAGACGGTGCAGCTCATCCAGCGGCAGCCGGTGGGCGACGTTCCGCCCGTGCTGGTGATCGTCGATCCGCTCGACGACGACGCCCGCGGCTGCTACCTCACGCAGCTGCTGCTGAAGTTCGCCGATTTCGACTGCGTAGGCATCACCGACCGGCTCGACAGCCTGTTCCTGCCCCGCATCGATCCCGAGACGGGCCGCGAGGCGGGCCCGCCCCGATTTTCCGACCGGCTGGCCACGGTGGCCGGGCCGCTCGCCGTCGATCCGCGGGCCCGCCAGCTCCGCGCCGCACAGCGACGGGCCCGCGCATCGCAGGCGCTCGCGCTCCTGGCCGACCTCGGCCGCCGCGGCTGGGACGTTTCGGCGGCGGAGACGACGGCGCGGCTGGCGCTCATGGCGCCGGGCATGGCGCCGCCGCAGGATCTGTTCACACCGGCGCTGTCGCTGCTCTCGACACTCGGCAGTGTCCAGGCACAACAGGCGGTGCTGCGCGAGGCGGAGCGAAGCGACCTGCCCGACGACACCCGGCGGCTCGCCCTGGCGGGTTTCGCCTCCAGCGTCGAGCGGCATGGAATCCTGCTCGAAAGCGGCCCCCTGCGGGCCGCCTACGCGATGTACAATCGGGCGACGACGCCCGCCGATCGCGACGTGGCCGCCGCCATTCTCGACGTGCTCGAAACGCCCCTGCGGAAAGCCTGTCCCGCCCCCGTCGATGCTGCGCGACCCCGGCCACAACGGTGACCAGAACACCTCCCCGATCAAGGGTCTGATCGGGTCCGGGCCCGCCATGTCGGAGGTCTACGCGACCACGCGCCGAGTGGCCGTGTCCAACGCCTCGGTGCTGCTGGTCGGCGAAACCGGCACCGGCAAGGAACTGGTCGCGAAGGCGATCCATCATCTCTCCCCACGCGGCAGCGGGCCGTTCGTGCGGGTCAACTGCGGCGCCCTATCCGAGAGCCTGCTGGAGAGCGAGCTGTTCGGCCATGTGCGCGGCTCGTTCACGGGGGCGATCGCCAACCGCACCGGCCGCTTCGAGGCGGCCCACACAGGCACGATCTTCCTCGACGAGATCAATTCGACCACGCCGAAGCTCCAGGTGAAGCTGCTGCGCGTGCTCCAGGAGCGGGAGTTCGAGCGGGTCGGCGACACCGAGACCATCCGCGTCGACACCCGCGTGATCGCGGCCAGCAACCGCGAGCTGCTCGACGAGGTGGCCAAGGAGACCTTCCGCGAGGATCTCTACTACCGGCTCAACGTCGTGCCGATCTACCTGCCACCGTTGCGGTCCCGCCGGGAGGACATCCCACTGCTCGTGAGCCACTTCCTCGAGCACTACAACGAGGCCAACGACCGCTACGTCGTGCACCTCCAGAAGGAGGCGGCCGCGGCGCTGGCCCGCTACCACTGGCCGGGGAACGTCCGCGAGCTGCAGAACGTCATCGAGCGCTGCGTGGTGATGGCGGAAGGCGACGAGCTCACGCTCGACCTTCTGCCTCCGGCGATCCGTGGCGATCGGCCTCCGTCCACGCTTCCCGGCCGGGGCGGCGATCTCGACAGCCTGGCCCGGGAGCTCGTGGAGCAGGGGATGGTGACGGCCGCCCCCGGCGACGACAATCTCTTCGACCGCATCGTGAGCCGCGTCGAGCGCGAGCTGATCGCCCAGATGCTGGCCGACTGCAACGGCGTGCAGCTCAAGGCCGCGGCCCGGCTGGGCATCAACCGCAACACGCTCCGCAAGAAGCTCCAGGAGCACGGCCTCGAGGAGGCCGAGTAGCCGACAGCGGAGCGCGGCCGACCGATCACGCCACGATCAGGCCATCCTCGGCCATGTCGCGGGCGTGGTAGCTCGACCGTACCAGCGGACCGCTGGCAACCTTGCGGAAGCCCATGCTCCGCGCGACCGCGCCGAGCTCGTCGAACTCCTCGGGCGGCACGAACCGCTCGACGGGCAGCGAGTCGAGCGTCGGCTGCAGGTACTGGCCGAGCGTGAGGAAGTCGACGTCGCGGGCGAGCAGGTCGGCGAACACGTCGAGCAGCTCGTCGCGGGTCTCTCCCAGGCCCAGCATCAGGCCGCTCTTGGTCTTCACCGCGGGCATGATCCGCTTGGCACGGCTGAGGAGTTCGAGTGTCCAGTCGTAGCGGCTCTTGGGGCCGCGGACGCGGCGGTAGAGACGCGGCACGGTCTCGGTGTTGTGGTTGAACACGTCGGGCCGCGCGGACAGCAGCCGCTCCAGTGCCCCCTCCTTGCCCAGGAAGTCCGGCACCAGCACCTCCACGGCGGCACCGGTGCGACGGCGGACAGCCTCCACCGAGCGTCGGAAGTGTTCGGCGCCGCCGTCGGGAAGATCGTCCCTGGTCACGCTCGTGATCACGACGTGCTGGAGGCCGAGACGCTGCGCGGCCTCTGCCACCCGCTCGGGCTCGTCATGCTCAAGCGGCTCCGTCCTGCCGCGGGGCACGGAGCAGAAACCGCAGGGCCGCGTGCAGACGTTGCCGAGGATCATGAACGTGGCCGTGCGGGCCGACCAGCATTCGAGCCGATTGGGGCATTTCGCCGACGAGCAGACCGTCTCGAGGCCGAGCTCGGCGATCAGGTGCGCCGTCTCGCCGTGGCCGCCGCCCGGCTCGAGATTCCGCCGCAGCCAGGGGGGCAGCCGGCGCGATGGTGCCGCCGCGGCGTCGACGGCCACGACCGGCAGCGGGATGATCGAACTGGTCGCGGACATGTCAGCCACGGGGAATCTGCTCCGCTGCTCCCGGCCGTCCGCATCCCGCCGGGATTGGAAAGCCCGAATGGATGTGCACACGGGAAAAGTCGAACGCGTCGGCGAGGTGGTCCACCAGCGCCGCCCGCGCGTCCTGCAGGCGGATCCGGCGCTGCACGTCGGCCTCCACCGACCCCATGGTACGCGTTCCGGCGCCGGCGGCGACAGGCACGCTTTTCACCCGCCGCTGGAGCTCCAGGTCGGGCTGCACGTTGAGAAAGGCCCCGTGACGCACCACGCCCCGCCGCACGGCGATACCGACGGTGCTCAGCAGGCCCGTGCGGCCGAAGATGCCGTGCACCCTGGAATCCCGCGCGGTGCCGCAGCGCAGGCTCCGCACGGCCGCCTCCAGGCCCGCCTCGAGCCGCTCGAGGTAGCCGCCGACCGCGTGCCGCCCCAGCCCCAGGTCTTCGAGCGACGCGAACAGAGCGATGCCGATCTGGCCGGGAGCATGGAGCACCGCGCCGCCGCCGCGGCCCACGAACCTCACCTCGATGCCCCGCGACCGCAGCTCCTCGTCGGACAGGTCGACGTCCGCCCTCGACCCCAGCCTCCCGATCGTAATCGCGTGAGCGAGGTCGAACAGCAGCAGGGTCGGGGGCCGTCCCTCCGGCTCCGACACCTCCCAGGCCAGACGCTCCGCCATCCGCAGGTATGCGTCGAGCCCGATGCCGCCGGCCAGCCAGACGGCGACGGGCCGGCGGTCGGAGGCTGAGCTGCGGTTCATGGTGTGGCTCGTGCAGGGCGTCAGTGTGCCAATGCCGCCCGGAGTTCGTCCCACGGCTGCGGCTTCCAGGCCACGGCGTCCGGCAGCCGGCCGGCTACCCGGCCGGCATCGACCCGGTCGATGGCCCGGTCGATCGCCCTGTCGACCGCGTCTCCGAGCCGTTCCAGCCATGCCGGCACCTCCACCCCCGAGCCGCTCGCCACGCCCAGAAACGACTCGGCGCGGTCCTCGAGCCGTTGCCCCGCCCCGACGGGTGCGGCCGTGAACAGCTCCGCCACCGCCGGGTCGACGAGGGCCTCGAGTTCGTCCTGCTCCAGCGCCAGCGTGAACGGCCGCCGCACGCGGTCCGAGACGCTCGCCAGCCGCACGCCCCACTCCGCCTCCAAACGGGTCAGCCGCGCGGCCAGCGCCGCCACGGTCTCCTCGGTCTCGGCCTGCATCCGGCCGCGCCAGGCCTCGGCCGCCTCCACCGCGCCCCGACGACTGAGCACGCGGTGCGCCATGCTCACCGGCCGTAGCGTCCAGGCGATGCGGTCGTACTCCGCTTTGATCCGCAAGAAGTCGAGCAGCACGTGGAGGCATTCCCCGCGATCAGACTGCGTCGTCGTTGAGTTCCAGTCACGGTATTCGGCGTGGTTCTCCGCGATCGCCTCGAGAATCAGCCGCAGTCTTCCGGCCGCCTGCTTCATCGGCAGGACACCACTGGCGAGATCTTCGATCAGCCGCACGGGCCGGCGCTGCGGCCTGGCGCCGTCGGGCACGTCGATGTCAGCCGGCTCACCGGCCGCGCGATCGACGAGCTGTTCCAGGAACTGCCGCACGCCACCTCGCAGGATGCCGCGGAGCGAAGGCGGCGACAGCAACTGCTGCGTGAACAGGCCGGCACCGTAGCGTTCGACGAACTCACGGATCGTCGCGAACGACTCGTCATCACGCACCCGCTCCAGCACCGACAGCCGCAGCTGACGGGCATGCGCCGTCCAGGTGTCGAGCAGTTTCGGCACGAGGAGCGACAGCCCGTCGAGGATCCGCCCCGACACGGTCGCCCCGTCCGGCCGCGTGCCGGCGGTGTCCACGGCCGAAGCGGTTTCGACGATCCGCTCGACGAGCGACCGGGCCGCCGCCTCGAAGACGCGGTCGAACTCGCTCACGCTCGCCACGACCCGCGAACCGGCGCGGGCCGCCGCCCGCGGCCGTCGGGCCTCGAGTGCCTTGGCCAGCTGCACGATCTCGGCGGTCTCCGCCACGAGCCCGAGCCGCGGTAGACAGGCCGCCAGCCGCTCGAGCAGCCGCTCCCTGCCCCGAGCCACGACGATCCGACCGGGCCGGCCTCCCCGGGAGAGCGGCACGTAGAGCACGACCTCGCCCACGAGACCGCTCCGCACGACGGCAAGATGATCCCTCGCGGCGGCCGCGTCCCCCGCGAGGATGGCGGCGAAGACCCGCCCGATCGCCCCCTTCTTCTCCTCTGCCAGCGGCGCAGCGGGCCGACGTGACCGCGCTCGGTCAGCCCCGTGCCGCCGCGCCGACAGCATCCACAAGGCCTCACCCGCCTGCACAGCCGCATCGATCAGCTGTTCCGCGGCCGCATCCCGCTGCCACCGCAGCTTGTCGAATTCCGTCGGCGGCATCCCGGGGGGAGGCGTTGGATCGCGCGCGACGACGGCCTCCGCCGCGCGGACGAGCGTCCGCCGCAGCCGCCGCAGCGAATGCCGCCAGCTCCGCACCGACTCCAGCTCGGCCGCCGAGGGCTGCGTGCCGTCGGCGGCGTCGATCGCACACCAGCGCACCGCCGCCTCACGCATCAGCCCGATCACCCCGGCCATGAACTCGGCCGCGTCCTCGACGGCGGCCACGCCGCCGACCGTCGCCCCGCCGCCGCCTTCCATGTCGAGCATGCCACCGTCGATGCCGTCGTCCGCGGAATCCCGCCAGACCATCGATTCGTACGCCGCAGCCACGCTCTCATCGCCGCTCTCGTCGCCATCACCCGCTTCGTCGTCGGCATGCCCGTCGCCCCCGTCGGCCCCCGTTCGGCCGTGCGGCCGGCCGTCGCCAGGCTCCCGGCCCGAGGCGGCCGCCTCGATCACGTCGGCCACGCCCGCCGCATTGGCCTCGATCAGTTCCACGAATCGCCGCACCCGCGCCCGTCCCGAGGCGGATCGGTCGGTGGCGGCCTGCTCCATCCACCGGCCCGCCTCACCGAGCCAGACTCCCCCGGTGCGGCCGATGGCCGGCCCCTCCAGGAGCGATGCCCAGTGCACGAGCAGACCCATGGCGCCGTCGAGATCTCCCTCGTGCAGCAGCGCGTCGGCGGCCTGCGCGTGCGCCCGCGGCGACGAGAAGAGCGCGACCTCCTGCTTCCAAAAACCGGGCGGCGCCGGCAGCGGAGCCGTCTCGCGCCGGCGGGAAAGGGCCTCGATCACCTCGCGGGTCGTCTCCAGCACCTCGCGGCCCGACAGATGCGGCACACCCGACACCGTCGTCGTGGCGAAGCGGTCCCACCAGTTCCCCAGCGTCTCGATCGCCGCCGCGGCGCGGGCCGCCGCGACGGTCGTGCCCGCGGCCGCCGCCTGCCGCCACACCGCGGCGTACCCGTCGAGGATCGCGCCCGTGATCGACACGAGGTCGGCCACACGCGGGTCCGTCACGCTCTCGCCACCCGCCTCATGGAGCGGAAACTGTCCGCCGAGGCCGAGGATGTTCCAGGGATCGACGACGGCCCCGCAGTCGACGGCCCGCAGCAGCAGGGCTGACGCGGTGTCGAGCTGGTCGAGGGCCAGGTCCGCGGCACTGCCGGACGCGGCGGCGTCCGGGGCGGTTTCCCGGAGCGCCCGCTGAGCCCTCACGACCCGGCCGGTGATGCGGGCGGCCATGCGGGCCGAGGCCGCCGGCACCAGGCCCGCCAGCCGTTCGGCGCCGGCGGACCGTCCCAGCTTGGCCAGCGTGCCTGACAGCGCGACGCTCTCCACCTGCCGTGCCCGACGGCCGGCGAGCAGCGCGTTGATGTGGCGCCGCACGCCGCCGAAGGGCTGTCTCAGCCGCCGGGTCTCCTCGTCGAGCCGCTGGCGATGATCGGCGGGCAGCCGGGTCATCAGCCAGCGGTAGAAGTCGTCGCGGTAGCCGGCGATCTTGGGCAGCAGATCGCCCAGCGACAGTCCGGACGCCAGTGCGCCGGGCCCGTGTCCGCTCAATCCCGACGCCATCAGCATCACGCCCGCAAGCACGCCCGCCGACTCGCGGTCCAGCTGCGAGCGCTGCGGCGGCTGCAGGGCGTCATCGACCGCCGCGGCATCGGGCCACGACAGGATGCCGTCGAGCGTGGCCTGCTGCACGACCATCCGCCGGTAGAAACCCTGCGTGTCGATCCGCGCCGGATCCCACAGGCCGAAGAGGTAATTCGGGCGGCTGGACGACGGGTGGAGGAAGTCGAAGGCCCGCGGATCGAGCGCCAATTCCTCGAGGCGGGCGAGGTCGAAGTCGGCCTGCTGCAGCAGGCCCTCCGGCGCCTCGGCGAGGATGGCGATCGCGTCGTCGACCAGACGACGGTAGCGGCCGTGCGCCGCCCCCACTCCCCGGATGAACAGCGGCACCGGCCGGACCCTCTCGTGGGGATACGGCTCGGAAAGGCGGCCATTCTCGAGCACTGCCAGCGGCCGCCAACCGACGTAATCGTTGAGCCGGGTGATCGCCCGGCGGACGACGGCATCGGGATCGTCCCGCGGCTCCTCGTCCGCGAGCACCTCCTGGGCCGCGGCCATCACGAAGAACGGCCGCTCGATCGCCCCCGCAGGCTGGTGCTCGAGCAGGTCGGCGTGAAAGTCGCGATAGGCGGGCAACAGCCGGGAGAAGACGACGTCGAGCACCGCCCGGGCCTGCTCGGCGTCACGAAACGCCGACTCGGACGTCGCCAGCTTCGCCAGGCGTGCGGCAAGAACCGCGTGGACGCGGTCGGCGGCATCCGGACATTCGCCGGCCACGACGCCCACCCCGGGACCGGTCGCCGGCTCCACGGCCTCGAACAGGTCGTTCATCGCCCGCCATGCCGCCGGATCGAATGCGCCCGCCGAGAAATTGAAATAGCCCAGCAGGATTGCCGCCGGATCGACCGCGCGCGGATTCTTCTGCTCCTGCCCCATCGACACGCAACTCCCTGGCCTGCTCGGCGGCAGCCGCCGCGGACCGGCCTGGACGGCGGAAAAACCGCAGTTTAGCAGTTTTTTCCGGCCTCGATTCGCGAACTAGACTTGCACGGCTCGGTTCCAGGCACCCCCTCCCGAGGAACAGTTCCATGCCGTTGACACCCCGCCGCCTGCGCTCACTCATGTGGCTGTCGATGCTCGTCGCGACTGCGTTCGCCCCGGATGCTGCGCTGGCGCAGGGCTGTCTGTCCGGCACTCTCGCCGACGAGTTCACTGCCGACAGGATGGGCTTGACGCGCGACTGGATCATCCAGTTGCCGTCCCTGGCGCCCGGACGCACGCTGGAGCAGGTTTCCCTCGGGGATGGCCTCGTGGTCGCCGAGACCAGCGATGGCACCGTGCACGCGATCCAGGCCCCTGCGCGTGGCGCGGTCCCGGCGTTCGGAGTGCCCTTCGCCGGTTCGCTGCTCTGGTCACGAAACGTGGGACGGCCCGGCGGCCGACTCGAGCCGGCGGGAGTGGGCCCCGATCTCGTCGTGGTCTCGCAGGACAAGGACATCTACGGCCTAGAGCGATCCACCGGCATGACCCGCTGGAAGGAGACGGAGAAGAACATGGCTGCGACGGGTGCCGCGGCGATCGGCAGCTGGGTCTACGCGCCCAATGGCGGCGGCATGACGCGGTTCGCCGCCCGGCCGCTGCAGCAGCCCGGCGTCACCCGGGAGCCGACTCCCGCGGAGGCTGCCACACCCGACGCGACCGCCGCCCCAACGAAAAAAACGAAGGGCAAGAAGAAGCGGGTGGAGAGCCTGCTGCCGTCCGACATCGAAACCGGTGGCGTGGTGGCCTATCCGCCGAGGCCGTTCGTGGAAGGCTTGCTGTGGTGCACCACCGACGGCCTGCTCGTGACGCTGCAGCCGACCGAGGTCGAGTGGCGCCGGCTCGAGTTCGCGCTGGAGAATCCTCCCGCCGGCGCCCCGACCGTTCGCGACCGGAGCATCTTCGCGGCCACCACCAATGGCGACCTGGCGCGGATCGATCTGCCCGTCAAGATGACCAAGCGGTCCCAGCTGGAGCTGGCCTGGCACGCCGTGCTCGACGGTCCCGCCGAATCGGGTGCATTTCTCGCGGGCGATGCCGTCGTGGTGTCGCTGGGCGAACTTGGCATCGCCGCCTATTCGGCGGAATCTGGCGAAAGGCTGTGGCAGACCTGCTTCCCGGGCACGATCCTGTCGGTCGGCGGCGGCCGAGTGTGGCTGATCGACCGCGTCGGCAGGCTGTCGGCGCTCGACCTGGCCGACGGCCTGCGCCGCGAGACGCTCTGCCTCGGACCCTTCAAGGTGCCGCTGGTGAACCAGCATGACGACCGCCTGCTGCTCGCCTCGCCGTCGGGAATGCTCGTCTCGCTCTCGCCGCGAACCGTGGCGCCCGTCACGGAGCCGGCACCGGTCGCGGAACCAGCCGCCCGGCCCGCCGAGACCGAAGGCGACGCGGCCACCGAGCCGATGGCGGAGGATATGCCGGAGGAGACGATGCCCGCCGAGGAGATGGCGGAGCCGGATGCGAACCAGTAGGCGAGCGGTCCGGCAGGGACAGGCCCAAGACGTCCGCCACAGGCCGTCGCGTGACATCATCCCGCGAGGAGACTTTTGCCGCCCCGAAGCCGTCGCTACACCAAACCGGGATGCGCACTAGCGCGCATCTGGTTTAGCTGGAGCGACGACTTGGCAAACCTGGAGACGGAGGCGAGGGGTCGGCGAACGCTCGAGGAGCTTTGGGCCGCCTCGGCCCACGCGACGAGACTTTTGCCGCCCCGAAGCCGTCGCTCCACCAAACCGGGATGCGCACTAGCGGCCACGCTGCACCGGCATGCGGGCCTTCGGATCCTGCCGCCACGCCTCCGCCAAAAGCGAGTAGAGCTCACGATCGTAGCGGTGCAGGCGGTGTGGATCCTGGAAGAAGCATTCGGTGGCGACCGCGAAGAATTCACCCGTTCCCTCGGCAGCGTAGTCGTCGAACGCAGTGAACCGGCCCTCGTCGAGTGCCTCCGCAAACCGCTCCTCGCAGGCGGTGATGCCCTGGATCCACTCCCGGCGGCCGCGTCCGGACGCCAGCGGCGGCACGCCGTCGACCTCGCCGTCGAGCATGTCGATGGCGTGCGCACACTCGTGGATCACCACGCTCCGCGGGCCGTCCCGCAACCGACCGCCCTCGAGCACTCGCGGCCACGACAGCACCATGCTGCCGCCGTCCCAGGTCTCGCCCAGCCGCGGCTCCTGCCACTCGAGCGCACCGCCTCCATCCAATGGCGTGGTCCGGGGCCCGAGGTAGTCGCCCGGGTAGACGAGCACCGACCGCAGC
>JBIJCD010000289.1:0-5066 GCA_044344895.1 Pirellulales bacterium
TCGACATGCGGTTGTCGTTGAGGATCACGATCAGCCGCTTCCTGAGGAACCCGGCGTTGTTCAGGGCCTCGAAGACGATGCCCGACGGCAGGGCGCCGTCGCCGATCACGGCCACCGCGCGGCGGTCGGCACGGCCGCAGAGGTCGTCGCCGCTGGCGAGCCCCAGGGCGGTCGAAACGCTGCAGCCTGCGTGCCCGGTCATGAACAGGTCGTAGGGGCTCTCGTCCGGGTTGGGGTAGCCCATCAGGCCCCCCTTGGTCCGCATCGTGCCGAATCGCGCGAAGCGGCCGGTGATCAGCTTGTGCGGGTAGATCTGGTGTCCCGTGTCCCAGATCAGCCGGTCGCGGCTGAAGTCGAACACCCGATGGAGGGCCAGACAGAGCTCCACCACGCCGAGGTTGGAGGCGAAGTGGGCCGTGCGGCTGGCCGCCACCTCGCACAGCGCCTTGCGCATCTCGGCGGCGAGTTGCTCGAGCTGGTCGATCGAGAGCCCGTGCAGGTCGCGGGGCGAGAGGATGGAGGGCAGAATGGCGGCCATGGGCTCGGGGAACGTCCTGTTCCCGTCCTTTGGGGCTGACACAGAAGTTATATCCGCTCGGGCCGTGACGGCAGTTTTTTCCGGCTTTTTCTAGTGGTTGCGACGCACGATCCAGTGGGCCAGCCTGGCCAGGTCCGACGCCGGTTCGCCCAGACCGGCGACGGCCTCGACCGCCTCCCGGGCGAGCGATTCGGCCCGGCTGCGGCTCTCTTCCAGGCCTATCACCAAGGGAAACGTGAGCTTTCCACGCTCGACGTCCTTGCCGACGCGTTTGCCGACCGCCGCCTCGCTGCCCTCGGCGTCGAGAATGTCGTCGGCGATCTGGAATGCCAGGCCGAACGCCCGCCCGTAGGCGGCCAGCATGGCGAGCTGCCGATGATTCGCGGCGACGGCCAGGCCGCCGAGTTCCAGGCTGGCCAGGAACAACGCCCCCGTCTTCCGCCGGTGGACCCGCTCCAGCCAGGTGACCTGGTCGCGGGGCGCGGCGGTCGAGCCGGTGGCGATCCATCCGCGCTCCGTCGCAAGGTCGTCGGCTTGGCCGCCGACGAGCGCTTCGGCGCCCGTGGCGCGGGCGAGCGCCAGACAGCCGCGGGCCGCCACCGCGGCGGGCAGACCTCGAGCCAGCGTCTCGAAGGCCAGCGGCTGCAGCGCATCGCCGCAGAGGATGGCAGTCGCCTCGTCGAATGCCCTGTGGCAGGTCGGTCGTCCCCGGCGCAGGTCGTCGTCATCCATGGCCGGCAGGTCGTCGTGCACCAGCGAATAGGCGTGGATCATCTCGACCGCCACGGCCGCCGGTGCGGCGGCCTCCCAGGCCTGCCGCTCGGCGCCCGCCTCGCAGTCGCCCGACTCGTCGGCACTGCCCGTGCAGGCGGCGGCCGCCCAGAGCACCAGCGCCGGACGGAGCCGCTTCCCCGGGGCGAGCAGTGCATACCGCATGGCGTCGAGGAGCCGCGGCGGTGCTGCGGACGACAGCCGCGTGGCGGACTCGAGACGCGGGTCGATGAACGCACGCACCCTGTCGAGCGAATGCATCACGGCGGCGTCGAGGTCGGCGGGATCGGTCATGCGGGGCACCGAGGCGGCGACGACGGTGCCGACGGATGACGAGTCCGGCGCCGATCGATGCCGCTCTGGACGAACTTCCATGGATGGTGCCCGGATGGTCTCGAGCCGCTGCCGAGTCGGCCGTGTTTTTGCAAAGGCGGCAGTACGGCCCCACGGCCCCGTGCCCGACCGCGATGCAAATCCTAAGGCGGCCCTTCGGCATCGTCCATCCCGGGCAGCCGTTTTGCACGGCCCGACCTGGCGGTCCGCCCCGGCTTGTCGGCCGCCGGCTTCTCGCCGCCGACCGAGCCGCCGTCGGAAGTCGTGAGGATGGGGCGACCCTGCTCGTCGACCCGGACGAGCGTCCGTACCCGCTCCTCGACGGCCGCCAACTGGTCGTGCAGCCCATGGAGCAGCGCCACGCCCCGTTCGTACGCGGTGATCGATTCAGACAGGCCGAGTGTGCCGGACTCGAGCCTGCTCACGAGCTCCGCGAGTTCGGCGAGCGACGCCTCGAACGTCGGCTGTGCCGGCTGGGAGGTCTGCGGTGCCGCAGCGGGTTGTGCGGTGGTGCTGTCAGTGCGTGCAGTCATCGGTCGAGATCCGCTCCACGCGGCTCCAGATTCTGCCATCGGTCAGTTGGGTGACGAGCTGATCGGCGGCGGCGACCGCCGCGACTGACCGCAGCGTTTCGCCGATCGCGCCGTCGCCCTCCGCCGCGATCCAGGTCACGGACCAGCCGCGAGCCAGCAGCTTCAGCGGGCTGCCCGCCTCGAGCCGTCCGGCGGCGGCGGCCAGCCGCTCACGGCCGCGGCCGACCGCTGCGGTGGCCAGACGGTGCAGCCGCGCGGCCTGCAGCTCGATGGTGGTGGCGCGTTCGCGGACGAGCAAGCCCGGGTCTGCGAAGATCCGCGATCGCGCCAGCAGGCCGATGCGGTCTCGCGCCAGGTCGACCCGGCGCAGGAGGCCGCTGCCGAGTCGCTCGGCCAGCGTGGCGACCGTGTCCGCCACCTGCCGACCGTCCGGCGAAACCTTGACCGCGGCGTCCGTGGGAGTCAGCGCCCGGAGGTCGGCGGCCAGATCTGCCAGGGTGACGTCGATCTCGTGCCCCACGCCCGAGACGACGGGGATGGGCGCGGCGGCGATCGCCCGCACCAGCACCTCTTCGTTGAAGCTCCACAGGTCTTCGAGGCTGCCGCCGCCGCGGACCAGCGCGATCACGTCGACCGTCGGCACGAGCCGTGCGGCCGCCGCCAACGCCGCGGCCACCTCTTCCGCCGCGCCGGCACCCTGCACCCGCGTCGGCACCACGATCACCTCGGCGCACCGCCAGCGGGAGAACAGCGTCTGCAGGAAGTCGGCGATCGCCGCGCCCGTGGGGCTCGTCACCAGTGCGATCCGGCGGGGGTACGGCGGAATCGCCCGCTTGCGACCCGGGGCGAAGAGCCCCTCGCGTTCGAGCAGCGAGTGGAGCTGCCGCAGCCGGGCCTCCAGGGCGCCGGTGCCCACGGCGTGCAGCCGATCGATCGTCAGCTGGTAGGTGCCCCGCGGCGGGTAAAGCTCGATGCGTCCGTGGCAGACCACCTCCATGCCGTCGGCCGGCTCGATCGCCAGCTGCGGGAGCGTGCCCCGCCAGACGACCGCCCGGAGGAGGGCGTCCTCGTCCTTGAGGGAGAGGTAGATGTGTCCCGACGAGGCGCGGACGAGGTTGCTGATCTCGCCGCACACCCACACATCCCCGAACCGCGACTCGAGGTGCTCCTTGACGCGGGCCGTCACCTCCGACACGCTCATGGCCTCGGCAGGCACGGTGCGTGGATCGGCGTCCGGTGCGCCGGCCGGCTTGGCGGTCTTCCTCATGCTGTCTCGCGATGCTTCCTGGCGGCGGCGAGACGGCGGCATCACCCGGCCCTGAGTGCCATCCGGTCCCGAACGCCCGAGAGTGTACCGCGCATGACAGTCGCCCAGCCCGCATCGACGTCCAGCCCGGCGAAGCCGGCCACGGGCCCCGAGGCCTCCCGGCGGGGCGCCCTGCTCGTCGTCTTCCTGACGGTGTTCATCGACCTGCTGGGCTTCGGCATCGTGCTGCCGGTGATGCCGCGGCAGGCCGAGCCCTACCTCACCGCCCTGCGGTTCTCGCCGGTCGCCGCCGGTGTCGCCATCGGCGTGCTGTTCTCCGTATTCTCGCTGATGCAGTTCATCTTCAGTCCACTTCTGGGGCGGTTGTCCGATCGCATCGGCCGCCGCCCCATGCTGATCCTCAGCCTACTGGGATCGGTC
Source organism: Pirellulales bacterium (assembly GCA_044344895.1). Classification (GTDB taxonomy): domain Bacteria; phylum Planctomycetota; class Planctomycetia; order Pirellulales; family UBA1268; genus CAMCQY01. Next base: position 3,863 of record JBIJCD010000289.1, read on the forward strand.
GTGTTCTACGCGATCTACGGGCTCGCCGTGATGCTGCCGCCGGAGCGGGCCGTCCTGGCACTCGGCCTGATGCTGCTCTCGCGGATCGGCGCGGGCATCGCCGGCGCCAGCGTCGGCACCGCCGCGGCAGTCATCGCCGACTGCACCACGCCGCAGAACCGCGCCCGCGGCATGGCGCTGATCGGCATCGCCTTCGGCGCCGGCTTCACGCTCGGCCCGCTCATCGCTTATTTCGGACTGGCGCTGTTCAAGCAGCGGCCTGGTGGCGTGGGGGCGCTGGCGTCGCTGCTCTCTTTCGTGGCCCTGTTGATAGCCGCCTTCGTGTTCAAGGAGACCCGGGTGCCGGGCGTCCGGACGGCCAAGGAATTTCCCGGCATGTCGCGGACGGCGGCCGTGCTGCGGATGCCGGCCGTCGGCACGCTCGTGCTCGTCTATTTCCTGTCGATCTTCGCGTTCGCCAACTTCGAGGCCACGCTGGCGCGGCTGACGGAGTCGGCGTTTCACATGACCGACGACGACAACTTCCTCGTCTTCGCCTTCATCGGCCTGATGCTGCTGTTTGCCGGCGGACTCTATCGCCCGCTCGCGAAGCGGTTTTCGGAGACGTCGCTGTTGACCGCCGGCATCGGGCTGATGATCGTCGGCCTGGGCGCGGTCGGCCTCGTGGCGTGGGGAGTCCACGGTCGGGAGGCCGGGGCAACGGGCATGCTCGAGCGGGCGTTTTACGCGGCTGCGGCGGTGGCGGTGGCCGGGTTCGCCTTCGTGAATCCCTCCGTCTCGGCGCTGATCTCGAAGAGCGCGGCGGCAGACCGCCAGGGCGAGGTGCTCGGCGTCAACCAGTCGTTCGCGTCGCTGGGGCGCATCCTCGGGCCGTTCGTCGGCTCGACGCTCTACGCGCTGCACCCCACGCATACGCTGCCCTTTGTGGTGGCCGTGGCGGTGCTCTGCGGCGTGGCCGCGCTCGTGTCGCGGGGCAGCCTGCGGACCGGCGAGTCGGCAGGCTGAGGGGCGGCGCTGGCTCGAGCGCAGACGACTGTGGTGGAGCACCGGCAAGTCGTCGCTCCAGCAAATGAGATTTGCTCTCGTGCGCATCCCGCTTTGGTGGAGCGACGGCTTCGGGGCGGCAAAAGTCTCGTCGCGTGGGCCGAGGCGGCCCAAAGCTCCTCGAGCGTTCGCCGACCCCTCGCCTGCGTCTCCAGGTTTG
>JBIJCD010000290.1:0-5048 GCA_044344895.1 Pirellulales bacterium
CGGCCGAGCAGAGTTTTCAGACAGAGCCTAGTGCGCATCCCGGTTTGGTGGAGCGACGGCTTCGGGGCGGCAAAAGTCTCGGCGCGTGGGCCGAGGCGGCCCACAGCTCCTCGAGCGTTCGCCGACCCCTCGCCTCCGTCTCCAGGTTTGCCACGTCGTCGCTACAGCTCAACCAGATGCGCTCTAGGGCACCGCCTGCTGGACAGGATGCCGGGCGCAGCACCAGCGGGCGGACGCCCGCCACGCTCAAACCGCAGGAGGCGGTGTTGTGCGTGCAGGCAGCGAGGCGGAAGTCTCCTCGCGGGATGATTTCGCGCGGCGGCCCGTGCCGCTGCAGACGTCGTGGAGATGCGAAATCCTCCAAGCTCGTCGAGCTTCCGCCGCTCCCGGCTGCGCGTCTGTCACAGGCATCTGCCGCAACGCCGCTAGCGCTGGTATGCCGGCAGGTAGTGCATGTAGACCTCCAGCGTGATCGCCCCCATCGCGGTCGAGTAGCACTTGGCCGAGCCGTTGAGCCGCTCCTCGCCCCAGCCGGGCCAGCTGCCGTCGGCCGCCTGGGTTTCCAGCAGCTGGCTGCGGACGCGGGGGTGCCACGTGTCCCAGGCTTCCGCGCCGGCCTGGAAGTGGGCCTGCATGGCGTAGTAGTTCATGTAGTGGAAGTACTGGTCCATCTGCGGCGCGTACTTCTTGCCCTGCAGCGACTCGAGTGCCTTGGCGACCGTTGGATCATCGAATTTTCCCAGGAGCTGCAGGCACAGCGCCCCGGCGGCTGACTGCGCGTTTTTCACGCCGGATCCGGGCTGATACCCGAACCCGCCCTCCGGCCTCGCGCACTTCCTCACATAACGCACCGCGTCATCGAGCGTCTTCTGCGGCACGTCGAGCCGCGCGTTCTGGGCGGCACGCAGCGCGACGACCTGCATGACCGTCACGCTCAGGTCGGCGTCCCGCGGCTGGGGCTGGTAGCGCCAGCCGCCCTCCTTGTTCTGCGCGGCCACGATGAGGTCGACAGCCTGCCGGCAGGCCTGCCGCAGTTCCGGGTCGGTCATCCAGCCGGACGCCTCGATGAGGGCCAGCGACGCGAGCGCGTGCTCGTACATCGGCCCGTGCGAGTTGCCGCCGGCATGGCAGAGCAGACCGTTTTTCTGCCGCGATTCGAGCAGCCCCGCGATGGCGTTGGCGACCGTCTTCGCGTAGGGGCCGCGGCCCGGCACGTGGCCGCGGCCCATGAACGCCAGGGTGCACAATGCGTCGATCCCGGTGTTGGGCTTGGGCGACACGCCCTGCGGCCACGAGCCGTCGGGCCGCTGCTTCGCGGCGAGGTATTCGAGCGCCCGGTCCACGGCGGCCTCGACCCGCGACAGATCTCGTGCATCGGGGTCGAACGCCTGCGCCCAAGCAGACCCTGGGGCCACCGCAAGCAGCGCGGCGCCGAGCACACCGGCCGTGGCGGCTGCGAGTGTCCCGCGCCAACGCCCGACGCGCAGGCACCCCATGCGCCGTCCAGTGATCGTCGTGATGCTCATTCGCCGACTCCCCTCTCAGCTCGATCCTGACAGCCGCCGGATGCCGACGTCGACGCAGAACAGCCCGACGAGCAGGACGAGCACGGGCCAGGTGTCCCAGAGATCGTCCTCGAAGGTCGCCCGGGTTTCGACCGACGTGGCGGCGAGCCGCTGCGGCAAAGATGCAAAATCGCCGATTTCTACCAGCGTTCCGCCGGAGACGTCGGCGATCGCTTCGAGCGCGTCGCGGTCGACGCTTGGCTGCGCCCGCTCGCGGCCGGGCTCCGCCACCGTGACCTCTCCCACCAGGGTCGGCTGCTCGGCGAGGCCCACCCTGTGCCGGCCGACGGACTCGGGCGTGAACACGCCGACATAGAGGCCAGGTCGGCCGCCCGGTTGCAGGGTGACGCTGCCGCCGGACGGCCCAGTGACGGTCGCCGTCTGGGAGGCGGACACGACCGGCTTGCGGTCGGTGTCGACCAGGCTGAGCTCGATGAGCACCGGCGAACCGGGCTCGCACCTGGCGGGGGAGACTGCCAGCCAGGTCGCGTCGGCCGGCCGATCGGGCCGCCGCCCCACGCTCCGCAGCGATTGGCCCCAGAACCGCCAGAAGAGCTGGTCTCCCAGGTTGCGGCGCCAGCGGAACGTCTCGTCGGTGCCGATCCAGAGCACGCGGCCGTTGCCGGCGGGGGCCTCGACCACCAGCGGCCGCGGCTCGCGGATGCCGGGAGCCTGCACCTCGGCCAGGACGGTGGCCGCGGGCGTGGGCGACTTCGCCCCGGCAGCCAGGAAGAACGGCGGCATGTCGCTCCAGCGGCGGCGGTTGCTGGCCGCGTCGCCGCTCAGCGCGAACGCCGGATGCATCGCGCCGCGGGCCGTGACCAGCATCTTCAGGGGCTGGAAGTCGGCGGCCGACAACGTGGCGGTGCCGGGGTCCGCCTCGACCTCGACCGGAAAGACGGCGGCGAGCGGCCCGCCGGCGTACTCCCGCGGCAGATGGTCGGTGCCCGGCTGGAGCACGAGGCCCACACCGCGGGTCGTCACGGCCTCCACCAGCGACCGCTGCCGGTCGGCGTCGAGTGCGGACGCCGGCACGTCGCCAAGCAGCACGATGTCGTAGTCGGCCCAGCCCTCGACGTCGGCGGGCACGTCGCGACCGGAGGCCGACGTGGCCGAATCCGTGCGCGAGTCGCGGGGCGACCCTGTGGCCGAGGTGAGGACCACGGTGGGGGAGAACGCCATGTCGCGGCGGATGGCATGGTCGAGAAACCGCAGGTCCCAGCGGGGAGCGTGGTCGATCACGAGGGCCTTCAGCCTGCGGTCGGACACGTCGATCGAGGCCTCGACCGCGTTGTTGTCGCGGACCGTCTCCTCGGGCTCGGCGGGCACGCTGACGGCGAGAACCTGGGTGCCGGGCCGCGCGGCCCGCCAAGTGAACGCGGCCTGCTGCCGGCCGTTTCGCAGCGTGACGCGCTGCGAGTCGATCACGGCACCGGTGCCGTCGCGCAGCTCCACCGTCGCCTCACGGCCCGCGAGGCCGCTCGCCTGGAGCGTGGCCACCACCGCGACCGTGTCATCGACCGCCACCTCGGGGGCCGCGAGCAGATCGGTGACGGCGACATCGACGAGCGGATCGGGCGAGCCCACCGGCACCGCGAGCACCGGGCCACGCGGCGTGCCGCCGGCGGCCTCCGTGGCCCGCCGCACGGCGTCCACCGGATCGATGCCCGTCGTGGACCGGCCATCCGACATGAGCACGATCGCCGCGAGCCCGCGGTCGGCCGCGTCGTCCATCGCCATCTCGAGGGCGGCGCCGAGCGCCGTGTCGAAGGTGTCGGCCGCGGCGGCCTCGGCCGGCGGCCGTGCCGGTCCTGCGGTCGGGCCGGGGTCGCGCGGGCCCGCTGCCCGATCAGGCAGCTGCCGCGGCCGCCTTGCCACCTCGTAGCGACGCAGGTCAAAGCGGTCGCGCAGCGGCCGCAGTGTGGACTCCTCCTGTGCCGCGAGCACCATCCCGACGAGTTCGCTCCGCGACAGCCTGGCGATGGTCTCACCCGTCGCGGCCAGAGCCGCATCGTCATCCGCAGCTGGCTGTCCCAGACCGGCCGCCGCGGCGGTGATGGCGACCTGCGCTGCGGGCAGGGGCCCCACGGGAAGCGACATGCTGTCGGAGACGTCGACGACGATCGCCACGACCGGCGGCTGCCGCACCTGCTCCTCGAGCCGTAGCGACGGGCCGGCGAGCACGAAGACGAGCAGTCCGAGGACGGCCGTGCGGCAGACGTCGAGAGCCAACCGCTGCCGCGGCGACAGCCAGGGCATTCGCTCGCGGTGCCGGTGCGAGATCCACCAGGCCGCGAACGGAAGCAGCAGGAGCCCCACGACGAGCACTCCCGGCCGGGCCCAGCGAAGATCCGCACGGTCGATCCGCGCGGCCATCTCGTGGCCGACGCCCGCCAGCCGCAGAAGCCAGGCCGCCAGCGACGGGCTCATTGCGGGATGTCCTTGCCGAGCTGCCGGAAGTAGGTGTCGATGACGCCCTGATAGGCGGCCGGGCCCCGCTGCCGCATGCCCTCGAGCAGTGGATCGCGGATGTGGGGCGGCAGCTTGTAGAGAGCCGCCCGCTGCCTGGCATCGAGACCGCGGACCGTGTCCGCCGCGTCGATGGCGGTGCGGCCGGCCATCGCGCCACCTTCGCTGGGGCCGTCCGTCGTCGCGGCGTCGGCGTCTGGACGCGCGGGCGTGGTGGAGGATCGGTCCTGCGGCGGCGCCGCGGCGGTGCGGTCCTCGCCCGCGCGGCGGTTCGCGGCGGCCGCTCGCGCCGCGGCCTCGGCCCTGGCGGCCTCGCGAGCCTGCAGCCGCCGCGCCCGCTCGGCCATCGCCAGCGCCTCGCGGACGTCATCGCCTTCGAACAGCCCATCCAGAGCCTCGCCGCGGGGATCGCGTGGCTGGTCGTCGGCCGGGCCGGCCGCGGCGGGCGGCGCGGCGGCCGTCGACGGCTGGCCGGTGAGCCTGGCTGCCAGTCGGGAGGCTGATTGTGCCGCCTCAGCGGCAGCATCGGCGGCCGCCTGGGCCGGTGGTGTCATCGTGGGCGGCGGCTGGGGGACAGCTGCTGCGGCGGGCGGTGCCGTCTCCGCCGTGGCCGCCGAGCCTGGCTTGGCAGCTGCGTCTGAGTCGCGCGTCGCGGGCGATTTCACCTGGGGGGTGGCAGTGGCCTGCGTCGCAGCGGGTGGCGTCGGCGCCGACGCCTGCTTGCGTGTGTCGGTCGGCGAAGTGCCCGCCTCGGCAGCCGCCGAGGGCGGCTTTGGCGATGACGCCGCGTCCGGCTGGAAACCGCTCTGGCTCGCTGCCTTCGCTGCGGCGTCGGCCGGCGGCGCGATCTTCCTGCCGAGGATCTGCTCCACATCACGGACCTGCTGCCTCGTCTGCTCGGGCTCCGCCTGAGTCTCCGGAGTGGCGGCCAGTCGCTCCGCTCGCCGCTCGAGATCCTTCGCCAGCGCGTCGATCTGCAGCGCGGCCCCCTGCGCGGCGAGTCGCCGTTCGATG
>JBIJCD010000376.1:0-3836 GCA_044344895.1 Pirellulales bacterium
GGCGGCGGTGGTGCCGCGGGGGACGGCGGCGCTCGACGCCGCGGCCCTGGGTGCCTGGGCGAAGGGGCGGATGTCGCCCTACAAAACGCCGCGGCGGTGGCTCGTGGTCGGGAAGCTGCCGCGCAACGCGCTGGGCAAGGTGACGAAGCCGGCGGTGCGGGAGTTCTTCACCGCGGAGGGCTGACGTCCGCGGCGTAGCGATCCTGCGGATCGAGCCTGTGGTTCACGGCTTCGGGATCGTGAGCGTCAGCGGTGAAGCCGCCGTGTCGATCGTGAGCGGCGTCGTCCGCGGATCGGCATACGTCTCCGGCACGACGGTCGCCGGCAGCGGCTGGCCGTCGGCGGCCCGGATCGTCACCCTGTACGTGCCCACGAACAGGCCGTTGCCCGCGTCGTCGCCCCGCGACACCGCAGAGAATCGACCCGTGTCGCCGGCGACCGTGGCCGTGCCGATTTCGCGGAAATCCCGCGACCGCGGATCGGCAGTGGGCACGAAGAATCCGCAGACGGCGTCCGGGACGAGGAGCGGCGATCCGTCCTCGCGGACGAACGCTCCGCGAACGGCGACGATGCTCGGCCGCGGTACCCTAATCTCCAGCGGCAACTCGCCGGAATCGACCTCCAGCGTCGTCGTCGCGGCAGAGGCGTACTCGGGGCCGACGACGTCGATCGGCAGCGGGCCGCCGTCGGTGGTGCGCAGGGCCACCTTGTGCCGGCCGCGGACGAGGCCGTCCCCCGTCTTCCGCGTGGTGGCCGCGGTGAACTGCCCGGTGCGCACGTCGACCGTGGCGGTGCCCGGCCGCGGATGGGTGCGGGGATCACGCGGCGGCTCCAGCGGCGTGAAAGAGAGCCGCAGGCTTCGGCAATCGATCCGCTGACCGTCACGGTAGCGGACGTCGCCCGAGACCCGCACGTAGCGGAAGGGGTCCCGCGCGCCGCAACCGGACGCCGCGACGAGCACCATCGCGACCTGGACCCCCAGCACGCCGCGGCACACCGTTGCCAGACCAAAGCCCTGCGTCGACTGCGCTCGGGGATGCATCATGGTGGCCTCGTGGCACCTTCGTCGACCCGGTGCGGGCCGTGTCAGTACTGGTTTCCGTCGACCGTCTGCCCATCGTTCGACACCATGAGCCGGTCCCACACCGAGAGGTTCTGCGGGTCGCTCGGCAGGATCTGGATGAAGTCGCTGATCCAACGCACCGACCCGTCCACGAGCGCCACGAAGACGCCGCTGGAGTGCATGCTGCGGGCCGTCTGCTGGTGGTTCGGCCACGAAGACTCGCTGACGGGCATGCCGGTGTCGACGAGCCGTGCCGTGCCCAGCGCAGCGGTCAGTTCCGGTCCGGTGTAGATGTCGTCCGCCGCGGGATCGAGACAGTTGGGTCCGGGGTCGTCGCCGAGCACGCCGCCGTGCGCCCACAGCGACGACGATCCCTTGCCGAGCGCCCAGACGCCGCGTGGGTCGCTTTCCGTGATTCCGGCCCGGAGTTCGGCGAGCATCACGGTCTTGCTCGTGCCGTCGGTGACGCGGCTCTGGCGGAGCGACGCATTCCCTCCCATCACGCCCGGCCAGCGGTGCCAGAGCGGGGCGTGCCGGTCGCCGGCCGACTCGGGCAGCATGTAGTTGGCGTAGCCGAGCGAGCCGTTCGCGCCGTATGTGCCCCGCGCCCAGTCGGGGCCGAGGTCCACCGTCGCCGCTGCCGCGGTGCCGGCGAAGGGGACGTCGGTGAATGTATCGGTGGGGCAGCGGATGAAGGGCAGCCGGGAGGATCGGGCGCGCCTGTTGGCCGGATCGGCCATCGGCTTCCGCGGATCGACGCTGTCGTGCACAGCGACCTCCTCCGCGAACGGCAGGATGGCGACGACCCAGGTCGGCCCGAGGAAGGCCAGCTCCTCCATCCGGTTGGGGTCGAGCGTGTCGTCTTCCTCGTCCACGACCCGGTAGCCGCCTGCATGCCGGTAGGCGGCAGGAAAATGCTTCTTCGCCTGCTCGAAATTGATCGCGGCGAGCGCGAGCTGCCGGAGGTTGCTCTGGCAGTGCATCCTGCGGGCGGCCTCGCGGGCGGCCTGCACCGCGGGGAGGAGCAGGCCGACGAGGGTCCCGATGATGGCGATCACGACCAGGAGCTCGACGAGCGTGAAGCCCGCGTGACGGACGGAGCGAAAGGTCACGCCGGTTTCTCCGTCAAGGTCGTTCCCCGCAAGCGCCCACCGGAACACGACGGGCAGCCTTTCGACCGTCGCACACGATTGTAGGTCGGCGGCGCGCCACCCTACAAGCATGCACCCCGGGGACGGCGGTGGATGGAGGTGCGGTCGAGTCCTTTCGCGGTCGAGTGTGCCGGGCATATGCTCGATGCCTCGAGGACCGGTCTCCAGCACGAAGGAAGTGATCATGGACACGCAACAAGCACGGCCCGCGGTGGGCCGCAGACATCCCGCGGCGCAGTCCATCCGGGCGGTGGCGATGGCCGGCATGCTGCTGACGGGAGCGGCCGCAGCGGCCGCCGAATGGACGGAATTTCGCGGGCCGCGGGGGGACGGGCACGCGCCGGACGGCCTGCCGGTCCGCTGGAGCGAGACTGAGAACATCGTCTGGAAGACTCCCGTCGAGGGACTTGGCTGGTCGTCTCCGGTCGTGACCCGGGGCCGCGTCTACATCACGACCGCGACCGAGTCCGGCGACGAGCGGTCGCTGCGGCTCGTCTGCCTCGACGCCGCCACCGGCGCGCCGCGGTGGAACAAGCAGCTCTTCACGACGCCCGCCACCGTCCGCATGCACAAGAAGAACAGCCACGCTAGCCCGACGCCGCTCGTCGCCGGCGAGCGGCTGTACGTGCACTTCGGCCCCCACGGCACGGCCTGCACGACGCTCGAGGGCGACCTCGTGTGGCAGCGGCGGCTGGAGTACGAGCCGACGCACGGCACGGGCGGCTCGCCGGCGCTGGCGGGCGACACGCTCGTCATCTGCTGCGATGGCAGCGACGTGCAGTACGTGGCGGGGCTCGACGCGGCCGGCGGCGAGGTCCGCTGGAAAAGAGATCGGGAGACGAAGCCGGCGAAGGGCTTCTCGTTCGCCACGCCGCTGGTGATCGAGGCCGCCGGCCGGAAGCAGGTGGTCTGCCCGGGGAGCGACGCCGTCTTCGCCTACGATCCGCGGAGCGGCGAGACGATCTGGCGGGTCGACTATCCCGGTGGCTATTCGGTGGTGCCTCGGCCCGTCTCCGGTGCGGGCCTGCTCTTCCTTGGATCGGGATACGACAAGCCGGTCGTCTACGCGATCGATCCGAGCGGCAGCGGCAACGTCACCGACACGCACGTCCGCTGGAAGATGGATCGGGCCGCGCCCAACACCCCCTCGTTGCTTTGCGTCGGCGACGAGGTCTACTGCGTCTCCGACAACGGCATCGCCACCTGCGTTGATGCCCGCAGCGGGGCCGAGCACTGGCGGCAGCGGCTCGGGGGCAACTACTCCGCGTCGCCCACGCACGCCGGCGGCCTGGTCTACTTCCAGAGCGAGACCGGCGAGGCGGTCGTTGTGAAGGCGGGCAAGAACTTCGAGGAGGTGGCCCGCAACCAGATCGGCGGCGGCGAGCGGACGTTCGCCTCCTACGCCGTCGATGGCAACGCGTTCCTCATCCGCACGGAGGCGGCGCTGTATCGGGTTGGCAAGTGAAGTGACGAGACGCTTCGCGAGGCACTGTCAACTGGCATGGGCCGGGGCTGCCCACGCCCCGTCGCCGGACGTTCGCTCCGGCCCTCCGGGGCCTGCGCTCACTCGGAGATGACTGCGCTTCGCCATCCTGGCTTCGCTGGTCATCTACGCCGGCTCT
>JBIJCD010000025.1:0-17221 GCA_044344895.1 Pirellulales bacterium
ATGCGGTGCGATTCACGCCCGCGATCGACAAGGGTGGGGGTGGGCTCGTGGGCGCGCTGGCCGGCTATGTCCTGGCGGGCGCCGTGTTGATCGCCCTGTCGATCATGCCGCTTCCGTCGGCCTTGCGGATCGACGGCTCGAAGCTGCGGTTCGATGCCGGTTCGAAACTGCTGAACACGTTCGCGCGGTGCGTCGAACCGGATGAGGCGGCCCGGGAACTGCTCGTCGAGGGCGAGCCGCCCGTGTTGAAGCCGCCGGCGGACAGTCCTGCCGCCAGCGAGTTGTTCGCCGACGGCAACGGCAACGACGCGTACGACGACGGCGAGGCCTATATCGACGCCGATGAAAACGGCGCCTTCACGCTGCAACTCCCCTACGTCGACACCAATGGAAACGGCCGTCGGGACGTTGGGTTGGCCGAAGCGTACCGCCTGGCCGCGTGGCGGAATGCGAAGGTGCTGCATGCGCCGCAGATCGATTCGCCGGCGGTGGTCGACGTCGCAGCGGGTGTGAGCGAAGGCGACGTCGTCTATCAAATTGTCGCGATCGACCGGGATCCGGACGAAACGCTGACCTACGCTTTGCGGATGGACCGGGAGGCACCGGCCGCCGGACAGCCCAAGGGCGATGGCGTGGATGACGGAGGCGTGGCCGACTACCACGACACCGATCTGCTCTCGATCGACAAGGCCACGGGGGCCGTCAAGATGGCGGACCCGCAAGGTTTTTTGACGCGGAAGCCAGCCAAGCTGCGGATCGTGGTGACCGCCACCGACAAGCACGGGCTGAAGACCGAGAAGACGGTCACGCTCACTCGGAAGGCGGCCAAGCCGGACGCCAGCCGCGGCGGGCCCAAACCCTGAGTTCCGGCCCGGCCCGGAGCCGCGTCAGTCGCCACCCGCGGCGAGAACCTCGGCCAGATGGATCGTCCGCGGCGGGCGGCGGCCGGATGGAAGCGACGGGTTGGCCCGGCAGAGCCAGCCGTCGAGCTGCAGCTGGCAGCTCGGGTCGCTCGACACGATGTAGTCGCACTCGGTGCGGGCGAGCGAGCCGCCCTTCACCTCGGCCATGGCGGTGGAGATCATCGGAAACTTCACGCTGAACAGCCCGCCGAAGCCGCAGCAGCTTTCGGGCTCGTCGCACTCGACGAGTTCGAGGTCGCGCACCTCCCGGAGGAGCTGCCGTGGTTCATCCTTGATCCGCAGCTCGCGCAGCCCGTGGCAGCCGTCGTGGTAGGTCACCCGGTGCGGAAACCGGGCCCCGACGTCGGTGACGCCCAGCCTGCGGACGAGGAACTCGCCGAATTCGAACGTCCGGCCCGCCAGGTCGCGGGCGGCGGCCTCGTGGGCCGTGCCCTCGAGCAGCTGGGGATAGAAGACCCGCATCATCGCCACGCAGGAGCCGCTCGGCCCCACGACCGCCTCGGCGGAGTCGAAGACCTCGATCGCGCGGATGGCCACGGCCCGCGCCTCGTCCCAGTATCCCGCGTTGAAGCTCGGCTGCCCGCAGCATGTCTGGGAAGCCCGAAATTCCACGGCGTGGCCGAGCCGTTCCAGCACCTGCGCTGCCGCCATCCCGACCTGCGGGCTCATCTGATCGACGAAGCAAGGGATGAAGAGGCTGACATGCATGGGCGGCACCGAACTTCATCATACCGCCGGGGCGCTGGGCGGCGGCAAGGCGGTGCCGGTGGCGGTCGCCCGCCGGCGGATCAGCGTTGCTTGGCGATCGCGCGGACCATGGCCGCGCCCATGTCGGCGGGGCTCTCGGCGATCTCGATGCCCGCATCCCGGAGGGCGGCGAGCTTCGCCTCGGCGGTGCCCTTGCCGCCCGAGATGATGGCGCCGGCGTGTCCCATCCGCTTGCCAGGCGGGGCCGTACGGCCCGCGATGAAGGCGGCGACCGGCTTGCTGACGTGGTGCTTGACGTACTCAGCCGCCTCCTCCTCCGCCGAGCCGCCGATCTCCCCCATCATCAGGATGGCGTGGGTGTCGGGATCGGCCTCGAAGAGTGCGAGAATGTCGATGAAGCTCGATCCCACGAGCGGGTCACCGCCGAGGCCGACACACGTGCTCTGCCCGTGGCCGAGCTGCGTCAGCTGCCACACGGCCTCGTACGTGAGCGTGCCGGAGCGGCTCATGACACCGACGTGGCCGGGCGTGTGGATGTAGCCCGGCATGATGCCGATCTTGCATTGCCCCGGCGTGATGACGCCGGGGCAGTTGGGCCCGATGAGGCGACTCTGCGAGCTGCTTACCACCGGCATCACGCGGGCCATGTCGATGACCGGGATCCCCTCGGTGATCGCGATTACCAGCTCGATTCCCGCACCGACCGCCTCCAGGATCGCGTCGGCCGCGAACGCGGGCGGCACGAAGATCATCGTCGCGTTGGCTCCGGTCGCGTCCCGGGCCTCGGCCACGGTGTTGAACACGGGCAGACCGGCGACCTGCTCGCCTGCCTTCCCCGGCGTGACGCCGCCCACCATCCGCGTGCCGTAGTCGAGGCAGCCGCGGGTGTGGAACTCGCCCACCTTGCCGGTGATGCCCTGACAGATGACGCGGGTGTCGCGGTCGACGAGGATGCTCATGGTGGGCCCTTGATAAGCGGGGTGCGAACGAGCGGGGTGTGGGCGGGTGTCAGGCGGCCTGGGCGGCGGCGACCACCTTCTTGGCGGCGTCGGTGAGGCCGTCGGCGGTGATGATCTTCGCGCCGCTGGCGGCGAGGATCTTCTTGCCCTCCTCCACCTCCGTGCCCTCGAGCCTGACGACGAGCGGAACCGTGAAGCCGATGGTCTTCGACGCCTCGACGAGGGCAGTGGCGATCGTCGTGCACCGCATGATGCCGCCGAAGATGTTGACCAGGATCGCCTTGACGTGCGGATCCGAGAGGATGATGCGGAAGGCCTCGGTGACCTGCTTCACGTCGGCCCCGCCGCCCACGTCGAGGAAGTTGGCCGGCTCGCCGCCGTGGTGCTTCACGAGGTCCATCGTACTCATCGCCAGGCCGGCGCCGTTGACCAGGCAGCCGATCGTGCCCGACAGCTTGACGTAGGAGAGGCCAGCGGCGGCGGCCCGCGTTTCGGCCGGCTCCTCCTCCGACTCGTCCCGCAGGGCCGCAATGTCCTTGTGGCGGAAGAGCGCGTTGTCGTCGAAGGTCATCTTGGCATCGAGGGCGACGAGTTCTCCGGTCTTCGTGAGCACGAGCGGGTTGATCTCCAGAAGCGAAGCGTCGAGCGACACGAACGCGGCGCAGAGCCGGCGGAAGAACGTCTCGGCGTGCCTCCAGCTGGCCGTGGGCAGTCCGAGCCGTGCGGCCAGGAGCCGCGCCTGGTAGCCGGCCAGTCCCCGGTCGGCGTCGAAGGGCTCGCTCAGGATCAGTTCCGGCGTCTTGGCGGCGACCTCCTCGATGTCGACGCCGCCGGCGGTGCTGGCGATCAGCACCGGTGAGCCGACGCGGCGATCGACGAGCACCGCACAGTAGAGCTCCCGGTCGATCGCGCAGCCCGACTCCACGAACACCTGCCGCACCACGTGCCCCTCGGGACCCGTCTGGATGGTGACGAGCGTCTGGCCGAGGAGGCCCTTGGCGATTCGCTCGGCGTCGGCGGCCGACTTGGCCAGTTCCACGCCCCGCTGCTGCGAGCCCTTGACCAGGCCCTTGCCACGGCCGCCGGCGTGAATTTGGGCCTTCACGGCGCAGACGGGCGTGCCGAGCGCCGTGAAGGCCTCGGCCGCCTCCTGCGGCGTCCGGGCGACCCTGCCCGCCAGCACCGGCACGCCGGCCGAGCGCAGCAACTCTTTCGCCTGGTATTCGTGAATCTTCATGATGAACCCTCGGTGGTGGACCGGCGGTGACGCGTGCCGATCGGCGGGACGGTCGGCCTCGGGGAAGCCGTTGCAGCTGCCACCCGCGCCGTAGCTGCGGCAGTCGCAACCCCGACACTCGCAGCCCCGGCAATCGAGACCCCGACAATATGGCAGGAACGGTCGGGGCTTCAACCGGCGGACGGAGAGTCCGCGGAAAGGCCACGGAGTCGGCCATGGGTGGTTGCCCGGCGGCTGCGGTCGGTCAGACGGCGCGCCGCTGGATCGCGGCCGGGGCCGGGGCCGGGCTCGTGACCGGCTGCCGTCGTCCCGGCCCGAAGACCCATGGGGTGGCGGGGCGGCCGGAGATCGATTCCCACGCCCGGCGCACCGCTGCCACGACCGGGTCGCCGAAGCGGTGGCGGCGGCCATACACCAGGATCTGGCTCGGATTGAGATAGAGCCGGGGAAAGCCCGCGCGGATCAGTTCGCGATGGAAGCCGGCGTGCTCGGTGTCGGTGGTGCCGTAGCGGCCGTGTCGGTAGGCCTCCATCCGATAGATGCCCAGGCCGCCGAAGCAGCAGGTCACCGGCACGAGCGGCTCACCGCGGGCGTAGACGTACCTAGCCGCGTGGGCCGTGGGGATCGGCGAGAAGTCCGCGTCGAATCGCAGCGCCCACATGTCGTACTGCCGTGTCGTGTTGATCCGCATCCCCTCGCGGCGGAAGATGAGGCCGTTGGAGCCGATGAAATCCCAGTCACGGTATCCGAACGAACTGGCGACGCCGTCCTCGCTCCAGCCCCCTGCAACGTCGAGATCGATCACGATCGTCGCGTCGAAGTGACCGCAGGTGTCCAGCACCATCTGCTGGCAGCGTTGCCGGTACCTCGCCATCCGTTCCGCGCGGTGCGTGCACCGCTTCGGCGGGTTCCGTGGGTCCCGGCAGTCCTCGAGCATGATCTGCACCCGGTCGTCCGAGGCCGCCCAGTTCTGCAGCAGGAGCTTGGTGGCGTCGGTCGAATCGTTCTCGTAGACGACCACACGGCTGTCGGCGAACAGGCTGCGGAGCCGCTCGATCCGCCGGATCGTGGTGGGCAGCACGTCGGCGAGGTTGCGGGCCAGACCGGTGATCGCCACCCGGGTCTGCCCCATCGTGGCATAGCCCCGTTCGCAGCAGCGGCGGTAGTCCTGCTCCCGCTCCGCGACGGGTGGGAACGCATGCTCGGGGAAATGCTCGCCCAGGAATTCGGACGTGACCGGCGCGACGGCCTGCGCGTCGGCGACCGCGATCGGGCGTCGGCCCGCGAAGGGCACGGTGGCGGACGGTCTCATGGGGATTCGCAGCGGAAAATGTGCTGCCGTGCAGGCCGCGGGGCGGGCGTCAGGGCGGTCCAGGGAGCGGGGATCGTAGCGACGAGCGGCGGCCGTCGCACCGGCAAATCACCGCCGCGTCGGCGTTGGCCGGGCGACGCTCGCGAACGGCAAGCTGGGACGACGGGTCAAAGTGGCTCGTGATAGGACGCGGAGTCTGGCGGGGCCGACGGCCTCACCGGGGCTGGATCGCCGCGGATTTCGGGCTGTCGCAGGCGTTCGGTCGCCGCTAGGGTCTTTACTCCCGTTTCCAAGTCATCCGGAGAAGCAGACCATGTTCATGGCATGGCGCGGTGGGAGCCGAGTCCGCAAGCTGCTCTTTGAGCACGTGCCCAAGTGCGCCGGCACAGCCGCCATGAAGTATCTCGAGCGGCAGTACGCCCGCCGGCGGACCTATACCGTCTACGACCGCAGGCCGAACGAGTGCGAGACCTTCCAGCGGATGCCCGCGGACGAGCGGCACCGGTACGACCTCGTCATCGGACATGGCGCCCACAGGCTGCTCGACTGGTGCGCGCCGGATGCCGTCACGGCTACGGTGCTGCGGCAGCCGGTCGATCGGATCGTCTCCCATTACTACTACGTGCTCGAGCAGCACGATCATCACCTCCACGACACGGTCGTCGGCCGCAAGATGTCGCTCCGCGACTACGTCGAGTCGGGCGTGAGCGACGAACTGCGCAACTACATGACGTGCCGGTTCCTGGGCGTGTCGCCGACGGAGGCGGAGCGCGATCCGGGCCGTTCTGTCGACCGAGCCTGGGAGATTCTCCAAAGCCGCTACCGCGTCGTGGGCGTGGTGGAGCGGCTTCCGCCCGCCATGGAAGCGATCCGGACGGCGATCGGCGCCACGGCGGCGTGGACGAACACCCGCACCAACACCACCGTGGGCCGCCGTCCAATCGACAGCATCGCCGCCGAGGATCGCCGGGCGATCGCCGACCGCAACGCGCTCGACGTGGAGCTCTACCGGCGGGCCGCCGAGGCGGCGCCCAGCTAGTGCGCATCCCGGTGTGGTGTAGCGACGGCTTCGGGGCGGCAAAAGTCTCGTCGCGTGGGCCGAGGCGGCCCAAAGCTCCTCGAGCGTTCGCCGACCCCCTCGCCTCCCCGCCCAGACCGCCGAGACGTCGCCACAGCAAAACCAGATGCGCTCTAGCCAGGCCGCCGGCTGCGGAACACCAGCGCCGCCACCGCCAGCCAGCAGGCCAGCGGAAACGCCGGGCCGATCCGGCTGGCAAGCGTGTGGCCTTCCAGCAGCGGCACGCTGGCTTCGAGGACGCCGCGGGTCTGCAGCGGCAGCGCAGCGGTGACGACGCCCAGCGGCGAGACCACGCAGGTCTGGCCCGTGGCGGCGCACCGCAGCAGGCTGCGGCGGGTCTCGACTGCCCGCAGCTGGGCCAGGAGCCGGTGCTGCGCGAGCGTGAGGGGCTCGGTGAAGGCGGCGCCGTTGATCAGCGACACGAGCACGTTGGCGTCCGCCGCCACCAGCGTCCTTGCCGCCTTGGGGATCATGTCCTCGTAGCAGAGCATCACGCCCAGCCGCGCCCCGTCGCCGCAGGGGAGTACGACCGGATCGCGTCCTTCCGTGAGATCGTCCTGCATGGGGAAGTAGCGCTTCACGTCCGGAAACCAGTCCTCCCCCGGCACGTATTCGCCGAAGGGCATGAGATGCCGCTTGTGGTAGCAGCCGAGGATCGCGTGGGAGGAGTCGATGAGGATCGCCGACTGATAGAGCTCGCGCGGCTTGTCGGGGTGGCCCGAGTAGATCTTGCCGCCGAACAGGAGCGGGCAGACGGGTGACTCGAGGGGCCGCATGCCCGGATTGGGCGGCCGCGACCGCGACATCACTTCGGCGGGGTCGGCGAGCGAGGCGAGCGAGGCCTCGTAGGATCCGCCGCTGCATTCGGGCCAGCAGACGAGGTCGGGCAGGTTGCCGGCGTCCCGGCACCGCTGCTCCGTGAGTCGGCGCAAGGCATCGACCCCGTCGCCGTCCTCAGGGTTCGACTGCACGAGCGACACGCTGACGGTCGGCGCCTCGGCCACGCGCGCCCGCCAGTAGGCTGCGGCCGCGATGCCGTAGACGAGGTTGGCCAGCACGAGGCCGACCGCCGCCAGGCCGGCCCGGCTTGCGATCGGCCGCAGGCCGGTGGCCGCACGGCGAGCGGCCGTCACCAGCCAGACGATGGCGCCCGCGTGTGCGTAGAAGACGAGCGTCGAGAACTCGGGGCCGAAGAGGTCGACCGACTGGATCAGGGGCGTCCAGGCTGCCTGGCAGTAGCCGAACTTCCAGGGGAACACGGCCGGCAGCACCGCCTCGAGCCCCGCGGCGAGGAGCCCCGCCGGCAGCCAGGCCCGCAGCGGATCGGGCTGCACGCGGGCCGCGAACCACAGCGGCACGACGAGCCGGGCGGCATCCCAGAGCATGATCGGCGCGGCGATGAGCAGCCCGATCTCGAAGTTGGTGTTCATCGCGTAGGCGAGCACCTTCGGCGACCAATGGAAGGCGATGGCGATCGCCACGACAGCCGTGACGAGCGACCAGGTCTCTCCCCACCAGCCCCGCAGCCGCCGCACGAGCAGCAGGCCGCCGGCCATGCCGAGCCAGCCGCACCACACCAGCTCCTGCCGCAGCCAGGGAGCGGCGAGCAGCACGGCGATCACCAGCGAGGTGCCGGCGGCCGCGGCGAAACGGCGGACGGTCGTGGCGCCGCCATCGGCCTGAGCGAGCAGGGGCCCGCCGCGGGAGGACTTGGCCAGAGAGGCGTCGGCGGGATGGGCTGGCAGGGCCATGCTGCGGTTGTACCCAGCCAAAAACCGCGAATCAAAACGCGGGCCTCGGGCGGTCGGATTCCGCCGATTCACCCGGAGAAAGCAGGCAGCGCGAACACCTATCCACAACGAACGAGCCGGGCAGAACGTCAGGGACGTTTCCGTCCCTTCGGTCCCGCCCGGCTCGTCGTTGAAACGAGTCGGACTTGAAACGTGCGAATCAGGCCGACCCGATCAGACTAGAAGGGGCCGCCGCCGCCGGCGACGTTCGGGGCGTCGAGGTCGCCGATCAGGCCGCTGACCGTCAGGTAGCCCTTCTTGCCGGCCGTGGCCGTGTAGTCGGCCGCGTTGGCATCGGGCAGATCCGGAGCAGCGGCAGTGGCGGCCTCCGCCCACGCCACGACGAACGCGCCAGCGCCCGGAGCGACGGGGAAGTTGCCGATGCCCGCGACCGGGATCTGCTTGGCACCGAGCGCCTGGGCGCCGGAGGCGGTCGTCGGAGCGGCAGTGCCGTTCGGGAGGGCGAAGGCGTAGACGGCCGCGTCGGCGATGTTCCGAGCACGGAGGGTCGCCGACTTCTTGGCACCCGAGCTACCACCGGCCTGGGCCGGGGCGGCGACGATGAAACCGACCGCCAGGATGGCGACGGCCACAGCAAACTTGCGAATCATGAGGAAACCTTTCTAGAAAGGAACGAAACCAACCAAGTCAACATATGCGACGGCCGGGCATGACCCGTGACCATCGACGCTGCAACAATCCTTCGCACGCCAGACGACACGCGTCGCCGGGCGTCCCGATAGCCCTCCCACTCACTGCCTGTTGACGAGGGAGGCGGATTGCTCACCCCCGTTTCTCGTGCAGATGGCCGAAAGGATGACCGGATCCATGTTGTCTGCGAGGAACATCACCCGCCCGTCGGCGAAGGCCGCATAGCAGCCCACGGGGTGATTACTCCGCATGTTCGAGTTGTCGAAGCTGTTCACGAAGCGGTCGGCCTGCGAAAAACAGCTCGTGCCCCAGGCCCACTTGATGTTGGTCTCGATGGAGTTGCCTGGGCTTTCGACCACGCCGCGGTCGACCGATTCGCCGATGAGCAGCGTGTTGCCCATCCCGTCGGTCACGTCGGCCGGCTTGATCGGGCGGGCGTGGCCGACGTCAATGGGGATAAGAATGCCGTTGTAAAGGCTGTCGTCCGGCAGCGTCGACGTTGACGACGTGATGATCGAACTACCGGAGATGCCGGCGTAGTCCTGCTTGCCGGGGAAAGGCACCTGGCCGCTGGGGCACAGATAGAGTTGGATGGTCTGAGCCGCCGCGCTGGCGTTGGACCCCGCAGCGTTCCAGACCTTCGTGTAATCGATGCGGTTGGCGAGCGCGGCCTCCTCGATCTGCGGCAGGATGTAGGATGACCAGGCGTGCTGTGTGCCGCGGGGCATGGCGGGGAGCACCGGGAGGTCGTTCGAGCCGGGCGGAAACGTCTTCCGAGACGACTCGTACGTGCCCAGAGCCACCACCATGTTTCGCATGTTGTTGGCGCAGGTCGATTGCCTTCCCGACTCCCGCGCTCGCTGCACGGCGGGCAACAGCAGGCCAATCAGCACGCCGATGATCGCGATCACAGCGAGCAGTTCGACGAGCGTGAAGCCGCTCCGCTGCTGGCAGCGAAAGACGGGACGAGAGATCACGGTGGAGAGCGTCACGATTTTCCCGGATGCCGTTTGCACGGCTGTTTTTGACCCTGACACACGAGTGTCGCGGGCCGACGGCCAGCGGCACAACCAATCGGTGGGAACCCCAGCCAACGGTTTGTGCCGAAAGAGACGGATGCGCGACTTGCATAAGCTACGAAGACCTTAGCGGCTGTCAAGCAATGGGGGTCATTTAACCCCTTAAATTTGTGTTTTTTGCCGAGAAAGCACCCTTTTCGGGCCAAATGTGGCTGGCGAGGCCGCTGCCTGTGCTCGCACCAGCACCGCAAAAAGGCGGTGATTCCACGCCGCAATCGCTGTGGAACGGATGCGGCGCAACCCGCTGGCCGCTGGCCGGCTGGTCCATCCGACTGAACTAGCCGATCCGCCGGAAATAGAACGGCGATCGCAGCCCGATGCGGAAGACTCCTTGCCGGCGTTGATCGCGGCAGCGGCGGGCGGCCGCAGGCAGGTCCCCCGCGCTCCCGGACAGCGGGGCGACGAACTCGGATTTGCCCCGCCGCCGATCGAGCACGATGCCCTCCGGCTGCGGGCATTCGAGTGTCGTCAGCCGGGGAAAGAACAGTGGGCCTTCGTATCCGTCGCGCCGGGTCCAGGTGCGGATGTTCGTGGCGTGGTGATGGCGGGTGCGGATCGACAGGGCCGGATCGACGACGATCACGCCGGCCGCTGCCGCCTCGTAGGCGAGCCGGTTCTCGCACCGCGGCATGCCGAGCTGAAAATCCGCGGGAAACGTCGGCAGCCCTCCGGCTATGAAGGCCCAGGCATCCTGCGACTGCGAGTAGAAACGCCACGTCGTCGGATCGACGCGGCCTTCCATCGATGGCGCCGTGTCGTCGTCCCAGCGGGTCAGTGCCGCGAGGACGCCCGGTCGCACGACCTTGCCGACTGCCGTGATGCCGTCGTCGAAGGCGATGTCGCTGTTGGCGATTACGCAGACGTCGTTGGGAAACCGCTCGGCCGCCAGGGCGAAGAGCGCCGCGAACGTCCAGCGGCGAGCGGCCCCGTCGACCTGCTCCACGTGGCGGAAGGCCGCACACGAAGCGTTGGCTGCCCGGGCCGCCTGGAGCTCGGCCTGGCGGGCCGGATCGGGCGAATCGTAACGCTGCTGCAGGAGGATCATGGCGTCGGCGGTCGCGGAATGTGAGGGTCGCGGCCGGGGCGGGGTGCGTGTGGGAGTGCCGGTTCGTTCAGTTGACGCGGAAGGCGTCCGTCCGACCGGCCGGCGGTTCGGCGGAGAACCAGACCTGGATCGGCGCGGCATCCGGTGGCAGGCCGCTCCATGGATGCACCAGATGGTCGCCGTTGGCCGACAGGTCGGCCAGCAGGCGGTCGGTGAACACGGCAGCGGACATCTGATCGGCCGTCGGCAGGCCGGCGGGCGAGAGGTGCAGCGGGTTGGTGATCCCCATTGACCGCAGGTATTCCGCGACGGAGATCACCGGCTCGTAGCGGGCGGGGGCCCGGGGGTTGACGAAGAACGTGACTGGCCTGGCCGGATCCTGCCGGCAGGCGTCGGCGATCCGGCGGAGGGCGTCGCAGAACGAATGCGAGGCGACCACTCGCGCGTGGGTGGCCGCCCGGGAGGAGTCGCCGCCGATGGCCATGGCGGCCAGGGAGACCGCCGCGGGCACGAGCAGACGGCGGCGGATGCGGCGGATCTCCGGACCGCCTTGCCGACGGCGCGAGGAGTGCACCAGCAGGCCGATCAGAAGCAGGCAGACCAGCGGCACGAACGGCAGGTCGTAGCGGCACTTCTTGAAGACCTCTCCGCGGTAGAACACGAATTGGCTCGCCGCCACGAGCACGAGAACCAGGCCGACCACGGGCACCACCGCCCGGCGGTCAGGCCACAGCCGTCGCTGCCGCCAGGCGACCAGTCCGATCCAGACGGTGGCGATAAGGAGTGGCAGGCCGTAGCCCACCAGCTTGCGGATTGCCCGCAGGGCGAGCTTGTCGCCGGGGCGGAAGAAGCCGCTGAAGCCGACCGCACGCTCGTAGACGTCGCGGCCGCCGTTGCCGACGATCCCGGCCACCACCACGAAGGCGACGCAGGCGGCGGCGGCCGTCACGGCCAGGCAGGCCGCGATGCCCGCGAGTCCGAGCCGGCTCCGTTTCCATTCGATGCCCCCGAGCAGCAGGCACAGCGGCGCGAGCACGACGAAATTCTCCTTCGCCCCGATGGCGCAGATCGCCGAGGCGGCGACGCCCGTCCAGGCGGCCGCACCGGCCGGTGCCGGCGACCGCAGGATGTGCGTCGCGCACCAGGCGAAGGCGAGCGTGGGCAGCGCGGCGTAACACTCGGCCGGGCCCATCTGGGTCGCGATTTCCCGCCAGACCGCCAGGACTGCGAAGAACGAAACCGCGAGTCCGCCGGCGACGAATCCGAGCCATTGCCGCAGCAGATCGAATGCCAGCAGGGCGGTGAGCGCGAACAGGACGACCCGCGTGAGCAGCCAGAGCCTGACATCCTTTCCCCAGGCGGCCGCCTCGAGGTGATAGAACAGGTAGTAGGTCGGGCGGTACCGGGTCATCGTCAACGGCGGGCTGCCACACTCGGGATGGTCGCGGAGCCGGGCGGCCAGTTCGCTGGTCGGCAGCCGGTCGCGGCCCGGCCCGACGATGGTGTGGATGACGTGGTCGTCGATCAGCGCCCAGTTCGCCCGCGGCGCTTCCCCGAACAGCAGCCAGGCCACTGCGAGGGACGTGGCCGCCATCAGTCCCCACCGCCGAAGAGGCGCATCGCGCAGCGCACGCTCGATCAGTGGCGCCCGCCAGGCCACGGCCAGCGTCGCCGCCAGCACGAGGGCGTGGAGCGGCAAAAACCGCCAGTCGTGAGGGAGGGCGACGACGGCCGCTGGCAGCGCCGCCGCAGCGAGCGGCAGCAGTCGGGTCGGCCACTCCTGGACTCGGCTGGACATGCGACGCGGAGGTCTTTCGTGAGAGCGGTCGGTTCCCCGAGTCCGCTTGCCGCGCGCCGCCAGGAGCGGCGGAAAGGGGGATTCGTGGCTCGGACTGCCCGGCTCGGACCGCGGACTCCATCCACCGCATCCGTGCTGCCGACCGACCCACCGGTGCGAAACGGCGAGAGCCCGGTCGGCGAGGCATACCGCCATACCGGCTGGCGCGACAAGCCCAGTTGCCGTCGCGGTCCCGGCCCCAGCCCGGCACAGCAGGTCGTTTTCGCGGTCGAGTGGTGGCTGCACAGGCCTCGTTGGGCTTGACGGCGGCGGGTCGCGACGACTATCCCCCCCCCTCCCCTCCGACCCGAAAGATTTGCCATGACGCATTCCCGCGCCGCGGACGCTGGTGCCAGCGCAACCGGGCCGCCGCTGGCCGACTGGCCGCGGCTGCCCACGCTGGTGTCGATCGTGGTGCCGGTGTATCGCGAGGCAGCCGGAGTGGTTCACTTCGGCGAAACGGTCGCGGCGGTGATGGAACGGACGCGGCTCCGCTGGGAACTCGTGTTCGTCGAGGACGATTCGCCCGACGACACGATGGGGCAGCTGCGCAGGCTGTGGCGGAGCCATCCGGAGCGCATCGTCATCCTCTCGCTGTCCCGACGCTTCGGCCACCAGGCTTCGCTGGCGGCCGGCTTCGACGAGGCGCGGGGCGACGTCGTGATCTGCATGGATGGCGACATGCAGCATCCGCCGGAGATGCTGCCGTCCCTGTTGTGGCGCTGGGCCAACGGCGACCAGGTGGTCTATACGAAGCGGCTGAGCACACGGCAGCGCAGCCGCGTGAAGGCCTGGGCGAGCCGGGCCTTCTACCGGGCGATCAGCGCCATCGCCACGATCCGCATCGAGGACGGCACCGCGGACTTTCGTCTCATGGACCGCGTCGTCATCGACGCCCTCAGGCGGTTCGGGGAGCGCGGGCTCTTCTACCGCGGGCTCGTCCAGTGGGCGGGGTTTCGCCAGTCGTCGATCTCCTACGAGGCGCCGCCGCGATTCGCGGGGGAGTCGTCGTACACTTACCGGCGGATGCTCGCGCTGGCCGCCGATGCCGTGTTTTCATTCTCCACCCTGCCGCTGCGGCTGAGCTTTCTGCTGGGCGGTTTGGGCCTCGTGGCCACGGCGATCCACGCGGTCTACTCGGTCGCCTGCTGGTTCACTGGCCACAGCGGGCCGGCCGGCTACACCACACTCGTGCTCTTGATCAGCTTCCTCGGCAGCCTGAACCTGCTGTGCCTGGGAATCGTCGGCGCCTATGTCGGCCGCATGCACGAGCAGGTCAAGCAGCGGCCGCTCTATCTCGTGAAGGAGCGGATCCGCCGAGCGGACGCACCGGAGGCCCCCGGACGGGCGGCCATGGAAGGCAGGGGCCATGCCGCCTAGCACCGTTCTCGTCACCGGCGCCGCCGGCTTCATCGGCAGCCACCTCGTGCAGGCGCTTGTGGCCCGCGGCCATCGGGTGCGGGCGTTGGTCCGTTACGCCTCCCATGGCGGCTGTGGGTTCCTGGCCGACCTCGACGATGTGCCGGGCGACCGGCTGGAAATCGTCCGCGGTGACATCACCGACGCCCGCTGCGTCCGCGAGGCGGTCCGCGGCTGCGGCACCGTCTTCCACCTCGCCGCACTGATCGGCATCCCGTATTCCTACGTGGCCCCGCACAGCTACGTGGCCGTCAACATCAACGGCACCCTGAACGTGCTGGAGGCGGCCCGCGACGAGCGGGTCGACCGCGTGCTCGTGACCAGCACCAGCGAGGTGTACGGCACCGCCCGCTACACGCCGATCGACGAGGAGCATCCGCTGCAGGCGCAGTCGCCCTATTCGGCCACGAAGATCGGTGCCGATGCCCTGGCGATCAGCTACGGCCGGGCCTTCGGGCTGCCCGTGGCGATCGTGCGGCCCTTCAATACGTTCGGGCCCCGGCAGAGCAGCCGCGCCGTGATCCCGACGATCATCACGCAGGCGCTCCACGCCGACTCGATCCGCGTCGGCTCGCTCGTGCCCGTCCGCGACATGGTCTACGTGGCGGACACGGCTGCAGGGTTCATCGCGCTGGCCGAGGCCGACGCCGCCGTGGGACGGGCGACCAATCTCGCCACGGGCGTCGGCGTGACCGTCGCCGAACTGGTGGATCGCATCCAGCGGATCGTCGGCCGCGGCCTGCCGGTGATCGAGGAGTCGCAGCGCGTGCGGCCGGAGGCGAGCGAGGTGTTCACGCTCCTGGGCAGCGCGGCCGCGGCCCGGCGGGATGCGGGCTGGAACCCGGCCGTGGACCTCGACGAGGGCCTGCGACGGACGGTGGACTGGTTTCGGCAGCGCGCTGACCCGCGGGCGGTCGGCGAGTACCGGGTCTGAACTCGAGGAGGCAGCACGTGAGAGCCGTGATTCTTGCCGGCGGCCGTGGAACACGGCTGGCCCCATACACGTCGGTGATCCCCAAGCCGCTCCTGCCCGTGGGAGACAGGCCGATCCTCGACATCGTCTTCCACCAGCTCGCCGAGGCGGGCTTCACGCACGCGACGCTCTCGCTGGGATACATGAGCAGCTACTTTCGCACGTTCCTGGCCGAGAATCCCGGTCTGCGACGGATGCTGCACATCGACTTCGTCGAGGAGTCTGAGCCGACCGGCACGGCCGGCAGCCTGGCCGCTGTGCCCGGCCTGTCGGGATCGTTCCTGGTGATGAACGGCGACATCCTCACCGACCTCGATTACGCGGCGCTGATGCGCGACCACATGGAATCCGGCGCCGCGATCACGATCGCCGCCCACCGCAAGACCGTGAAAATCGACCTGGGCATCCTCGAAGTCGCCGTCGACGGCGCGGTGACGGGCTACGTGGAGAAGCCCACGCTCGAGTACCCGGTCAGCATGGGCATCTACGCCTACGATGCCTCGGTGCTCGACCACATCGAACGCGGCACATACCTCGATTTTCCCACGCTGGTGCTGCGGCTGATCGCCCAGGGCAAGCGGGTCAACGCCTGGGCCAGCGACGCGATGTGGCTCGACCTCGGCCGGCACGACGACCTCATGGAGGCGTCCCGGATCTTCGGCCACAACCAGGAGCAGTTCCTGCGGCGGGCCGCCTGACCTCACGCCCCGCGGGCGACCGCCATGAGCCGTGTCCTTGTCATCTCGGCCGCCGGCTTCGTGGGCCGGGCGGTTGCCGCGGCGCTGCGGCGCCGGAAGCACGATCTGGTCACGGCCTCGCGTCGGGCCACCGACGGATCCGGCGAGCTGGCCTGCGACGTGACGAATGCGGGCCAGGTGGAGCGGACGATTCGTGATGTCGCACCCGCCGCTGTGGCGGTGTGCTGCGGGGCGCCGCACGACGGGCCGGCCGCCGATCTCTACGCGGTGCATGCCCTGGGAACGCTGCACGTGCTGGAGGCCGTCCGCCGCCACGCCGCCGCCGCCCCCGTCGTGCTGATTGGATCAGCCGCGGAGTACGGGCCCACCGAGCCCCGGCAGCTTCCGGTGCGCGAGGATCATCCCTGTCGGCCCGCAGGCGTCTACGGGTGCTCGAAGCTGGCGCAGGCAGACTTGGCCCGATTCGCGCAGGAATCGTGGGGACTGCGGGTGCGGACGGCGCGGCTGTTCAACGCCGTGGGGCCAGGCATGCCGCAGCGGTACTTCTTCCCGGCGCTGGCGGCGCGGCTGCGCGGGCTCGCGGCCGGCGGGACGTTCCCCCTGCGGGACGGCGACTCGACCCGCGATTTCATCCACGTCGACGACGTCGGGGAGGCCGTCGCGTTCCTGGCCGACACCAGCGTGCCGGACGGGGTGTACAACGTCGCCACCGGCCTCGAGACGAGCGTTCGCGAGGCGGCTGAATATCTCGGCGAACTGGCGGGGCGCCTGACGCCGGTAGACGACGGAACCGCCGCACCACCCAACCGCAGTGTCGGCGATGCGGCACGGCTGAGGTCGCTGGGCTGGACACCACGGCGGACGTGGCGGCAGGCGATCGCCGACATCTGGAGCCAGCCGTAGGCAGCGTCGCGGCCGGCCGCGTCGCCGGTGTCGCGGCCGCCGCCGGGCCTACCTGGTCACCGAGACCGAGGCATCGGCGAGGAGCCTGTTGCCGAGTGCGTCGACGATCCCCGATCCGGCCGCCACCAGCACCAGCGTGAACGAGCCGGCGGCCGTCGGCAGGCTTTCCACGGTGAGCGTCCACAACGCACCGCTCCCCGACATGCTGACGTCGCCCACCTGGTTGACGACGAGCGGATCCGTCAGGGGCAGGTTGAAATTCGTGCCGGACACCGATCCCCGGATGCGGAAGTCCTCGGCGTCCACGCCCGTGACGGGTCGGCTGAATGCGATCGTGGCCGACTTCTTGACGGGATCGAACGTCAACGACGCCACTGGCACGATGGCATCGACTAGGATGCCCCCCATGTCCGGCACGCCGAAGGTGGCAGGGCCGGCGTTGCCCGCGAGGTCGCGGATGAAGGCGTTTGGCGGCAGGCCGATCGCGCCCGCCGCCGCCACGGCGCCGTAGCTGCCCGCCGGGACGGTGGCCCGAAACACGAGTGTCGCCGAGCCGCTGCCGCCGGCGTAGGTCGCCCGGCGGGACGACCCGCCGATCGTCAGATCGAG
>JBIJCD010000034.1:0-15228 GCA_044344895.1 Pirellulales bacterium
GCCACTCGCTCTTCGCCGACAGCCTGCTCGCGCTTTTTCCCTGACGATCCCCGGCCCGCGACGCGACCGGGCAGCACGCGCTGGCTGCGGCCTGGTTTGTGGCCACCCCCGGATGCCATCGACGTCCACAGACACAGCACGGACGTGACCCGCCCCGCGGCGACCCGGGGGTATCATGTGCGGTGCGAACGGCCCGGCCGGCCGTGCAACTCCATCCGCTGTCGCGAGGAGCCGCCATGGGCGATTATCGTGCGTTGACGAGGCGTCTTGGGCCGCCCGCCGCCTTCTCGGTCGCATCCGTGTCGGCCGCCGTCGTCCCGACTGCGGTGCTCGCGGCGGCACTGCTCCTGCATGGCGGGATCCTCCCGGCAACGCCCCTCGCCGCGCCGGCGCATGCGGAGATCCCACGTCCCGACGACGCGCCCAAGCCTCTCTCGCCCACCGAGGCCGCCAAGACGTTCCGCGTGCCGCCAGGCATGCGGATCGAGTTGGTCGCCGCCGAGCCGCTCATCCGCGAGCCGTCCGGCATGTGCTGGGACGCGCAGGGCCGGCTCTATGTCTGCGAGCTGCACGGCTACAACCTCGAGGGGCAGTACGACATCGAGGAGCTCAACAAGACCGGGAAGCTCGACCGAGAGGTGCGGCGGATTCAGGCCGCGCCAGAGGCCAAGAAGAAGGCGGAGGCCGAGACCTTCGGCACCGTGAAGCGGCTCGCCGACACCGACGGCGACGGCGTCATGGACAAGGCGACCGTGTTCGCCGACTGGCTGCCACCCTGCTACGGCATCGTGCCGTCCCGAGACGGCATCATCGCCGTCGGCCCGCCGCAGATCCTTTTCCTGGCCGACCGCGACGGCGACGGCGTGGCCGAGGTCCGCGAGCCGCTCTACGAGGGCTTCAAGGTCGGGATCCTGGAACGCAACATCAACGCGCCGCAGTGGGGACTCGACGACTGGGTCTACGTCGGCTCCGGCCAGACGGCCGACCGCGTCACCGGGCCGCGGCTGCCGAAGCCGGTCGACCTGCCGTCGAGCGACTTCCGCATGAAGGCCGACGGCTCCGCGATCGAACCGGTCACCGGCCGCACCTCCACGGTCGGCTTCGCCACGACCGACCGGGGCGAGCGAATCGTGATCTGGACCAACTCGCCCGGCATCCTCGTCGCCCCGCTCCCCTGGAAGGATCTGAAGCGGAATGCCGACTACGCCGTGTCGGGCCTGCAGCACCCGATCGGCGACATCCACACCCACGCCACCAGCCAACCCCACCCGTGGCGGACGAAGCGGGCCGAGGATCCGGAGTTTGGCAAGTTTTACCGGGATCGCTACGGAGCCAGCGAATCAGATGCCTCCGGCTACTTCACCTCCGGCTGCTCGCCGCTGGTCTACCAAGACGCAACCCTGCCGGGACTCGACGGCGACCTACTGACCTGCGAGCCGGCGCAGAACATGGTGCACCGCGGGCGGATCGATCGCACGGACGGGACGCTCACGCTCGTGCGGCCGCCGGAAGAGCAAACGTCGGAGTTCCTCACGTCCACCGACACCTGGTTCCATCCGGTGGCCCTCGCGCACGGCCCCGACGGCAGCCTTTACGTGGCCGACTTCTATCGGGAGATCATCGAGGACTACTCCGCGATCCCGCGCTATCTCCAGCAGCAATACGAACTCGACCACGGCGTCGACCGGGGCCGCATCTGGCGACTCGTGCCGGATAAACGGCCCGCTTCAACGACGGCCGACATGACTGGGCTCTCGCCCGCGCAGCTGACAGATGATCTGGCGAGCACGCACTTCTGGCGGCGGCAGACCGCACGGAGGCTGCTCGTGGAGCGGCACGACACCGGCGCCGCGCCGGCGATCGCCCGGCTCGTGGCGAACGACCGGCCCGCCGTCGCCGTCACGAACGCGCTGCACACGCTCTCCAGCGTCGGCGGCCTCGACGCCGCGACGCTGCTCGCCGGGCTGTCTCATCCGGAGGCCGCCGTGCGGATCCACTCCATCCGGCTCGCGGAACCGCTGCTGGCGACCGATGCGGTGGTGGCCGACCGCGTGCTCGCGCTCGCCGCCGACGCCGACGTCGACGTGGTGCGGCAGGCGGCGATCTCGATCGGAGCGATCCCGCCCACAGCCGCCGCACACGGCCGCACGCTCGACGTGCTCGCCGCAATCGCGCGGGCGCACGGCGACAAGGCCTGGGTCGACGCCGCGGTGATGACGGCGCTGCCGGGCAGGTCGGAGGCGATGCTCCAGGAGCTCCTCCGCGAGCCAGACCGCATCGCGGCGGCGCAGCCGCTGCTCGAGCCGCTGGCCAGGGCGATCGGGGCAAGCCGCAGCGCCGCCAGTATCTCGGCGGCGATCGCCGCCATCGCCACGACCGCCGATCCGGCGGCGCGGCGGGCCTGCTGGGAGGGGTTGCGGTCGGCCTTCACGAGCCCGACGTCGGTCGCGGTCGACCCTGCGGCGGCCGCGGCCGTGAAGGCAGCCGCAGCTGATCCACAGCCGGGGATCGCCGCGGCGGCGCGGTCGCTCGTGCGGCTTTTGAAGCTCGAGACACCCGCCGAGCGGGCCGCGCGGATCGCCGCCGGCGTCGCTGCCGCGGGCGACATCCAGCGGCCGGCCGAGGAGCGGCTGGCGGCCATCGCCGAGCTGGCGGCCGACGAGGACGAGTCGGTCACCGCGGGGCTCGTGGCCGCGTTTCCCTCCGCCACGCCGCAGATTCGCGACGCGATCCTCGCCGGGCTCTTCGCCCGCAAGAAGCGGCTGCCGGTCGTGGTCGCCGCGGTCGAGGCCGGCTCGATCCCGGCCGCGGCCCTGTCGGCCGTGCAGCGGCAGGCGCTGCTCGACCATCCGGAGCCGGCTGTCCGCGAGCAGGCGGCGCGGCAGTTCGCCAGGCTCACCGCCGGCCTGGAGGAGTCGCTCGCCCGCTATTCCGCGGCGCTGGCCGGCCCGCGCGACAGGCCGCGGGGCGGGGCGCTCTACAAGCAGCACTGCGGCACCTGCCACCGGGCCCACGGCGTGGGCGTGGCGGTCGGACCGGAACTCTCGGGCGAGGCGAAGCAGCCGGAGGAGACGCTGCTCAAGTCGATCCTCGCCCCGAGCAGTCAGATCACCGCCGGCTACGCGACCTACACGGTGCTCACCAGCGACGGCCAGGTCTTCACCGGCCTGCTCGCGGCCGACACCGCCTCGAGCGTCACGCTCAAGCAGCAGGAGGGAAAGACGCAGACCGTGCTCCGCAAGGAGATCGGCGAGATCACGGCCAGCGCCGCGTCGCTCATGCCCGAGTCGCTAGCCAAGACGCTCGCGCCGCAGGACGTGGCCGACATCCTCGCCTGGCTGCGGGACCCGACGGCACCATGACGCCGTGGCGGGAACGCGGCCGCTCCGCAGCCTGCCGTCACACGAGCTTCGTCTTGCCGGGGACCGCAGGCTTGACGGCGGGGAGTGACGACGTCCAGGTGAGGTCCTTCGGGAAGAGGTCGAGCTGCGACTCCTTCGACAGGAAGTCCCAGGTCACCTTTTGGCCCGTGTAGGCGGCGATCCGGCCGAGCACCGCCGTGAGCGAGCTGTCGGCCGTCTGCTTCAGCTCCACAATCGGCTTGCCGGCCCGGATCGAGTCGACCAGGTCCTTGTGCTCCTGCTTGTAGGCGTCGGCGATGCTGCCCGACATCTGCCAGGTCTGCTTGCCCGAGCGGTCGAAGACCTTGGAGCCGGCGTTGCCCGCACCGATGTGGCAGGTGCCGGTGGTGCCGTAGACGACGTTGCCGACGTCACTGGGCGTGCCCGGCACCTGTCGGCACATGAACGACACCATGCGGCCATTTGGATACTCGTAATCGATGCTCATGTTGTCCCACAGCTCGCTGTCTTCCGGCCGGGTGAACCGGCCGCCGGAGCCGAAGGCGGCGACGGGATTCGCGTCCATCACCCAGTTCATCGCGTCGATGTTGTGCACCGCCTGCTCGACGATCTGGTCGCCCGAGAGCCAGACGAAGTGGTACCAGTTGTTGAGCTGATACTCCGCGTCGCTCATCCCCTCGGTGCGGGTGCGGTACCAGATGCCGCCCGCGCAGTACCGGGCCGTCATGCCGATCACGTCGCCGATCGCGCCCTGCCGGATCTGGTCGATCGCACCGACGTAGTTCACCTGCCGGCGGTACTGCGTGCCCGTGACGACCGCCGTCTTGTTGGCCACGGCCAGGTCGTGGGCCGCCAGGCAGACCCTGTAGCCGGCCGGGTCGACGCAGGTGGGCTTCTCGGCGAAGACGTGCTTGCCGGCCTGCACCGCCTCCAGCACGTACCGCGGCCGGAAGCCGGGCGAGGTGGTCATGAGCACGACGTCGACGCTCGGATCGTCGAGGACCCGCTTGTAGCCATCGAGGCCGCCATACATCTTGGCGTCGTCGAGCTTCACCTTCTCCGGATGGGTCGACGCGAGCGCGGCCCGCAGCTTGGCACACTTCTCCTGGTAGAGGTCGGCCGCCGCCACGAGCGTGACGTTGTCGTTGATCGAGAGCGAATCGCTGATCGCACCGCCACCGCGGCCACCGCAGCCCACGATGCCCAGCCGCAGCGGCCTGGTCTCGGCGGCGGAGGCTAGCGACGAGTGGACCGAGAGCCCCGCGGCCATGGCGGCCGCAGCGCCCGCGCCGACGAATTCACGGCGGCTCGGCAGCCCCTGCGAACCGGCCGGCGACTCGCCGGCGGATGGGGAGACAGATTGGCTCGGCTGAGAGGTGGGCATGATGCTCGTGGCTCCCGGAAGGGTGGGATCTGTCGGGGGATCGTCTCAGGGTCGTGGGTTTGGGGTCGGGGCTCGGCGACCGTAGCCTCCATCTGCAGCATAGCCTTGCCAGGCGACGGCCGCATGCAGACCTTTTTTTCGGAGCGTGCAGGTGTTGCGTCGCCGGTCCGACGAGGGATTCGCGGCGTGACCGCACGGCGGCTGCAGCCATCGGGGCATGATCAGCGGACCTGGGCGTGGGCGGGAATTTGTCAGCATCGTGGCGTCGGATATAACCTTCGTCAGCCAGGGGGGAGGGTCGTCCCCGCGTGGTATGGAGCTCCCTTCCGACCCGCTGCCTTCGCAACACAGGAGCCGCAGATGCCGCGTCACCCGTCCCAGCCGCGAGCCGCCACCGCCGGCGCGACGTCGTCCCCAGCTGCAGCCGGCTTCACGCTCGTGGAACTGCTCGTCGTGATCGCCATCATCGGCGTCCTCGTCGGCCTCCTGCTGCCGGCCGTGCAATCGGCCCGCGAGTCCGCCAGACTCTCTTCCTGTGGCAACAAGATGCGGGAGCTCGGCCTGGCGCTCCACAATTACCACAATGCCAACGAGAAACTGCCTCCCGGCGGCTACTGGCGGTATGACCTCCCGTGGGCCACGCCCGCGCCACCAAGCCCGAACCCGGAGCAGGGCGGGCTGCTCGTCCACCTTCTGCCCTTCGTCGAGCAGTCGTCGCTCTACAACGGCATCAACTTCAAGAGCAACACGAGCGTGCAGTCGCAGTCGATTGCCGGCAAGGCGCTCAACTACCATGCCATCCCGTCGTTCAACTGCCCGAGCGACAACCACAGCGGCAACATCCCCGGATCGCAGGTGGCGTTCTCGAATTATTCGGGCTCGTGGGGGAGCGAAGATGCCGGCGGCGCGACCGGCAACCCGGCCTGCTCCTGCTCGCTGACCTGGAGCTCCTTCAGGCCGCGCACCGGCTTTAACGAAAACAATCCGTCCGGTGTCTTCACCCGTCGGGGCAACAAGTGGCAGTGCCGATTCGGCGACGTCCGCGACGGCCTCTCCAACACCATCTTCATGGGAGAGACCCGCGTCAACTGTAGTTCGCACAGCAACGCCGGCTGGGCTGCATCCAACAACAGCCAGGGGCTGACAAGCACGCTCATTCCGATCAACTTCGACTCCTGCGCTGCGGACGCGGCCAGCGCACCCGGAGGCGACGGGTGCGCCGCCCGCTGCAACTGGAAGACCGAGTTCGGCTACAAGAGCCTGCATGCGGCGGCCGGCGTCAACACCGTCTTCGGCGACGGGGCCGTGCGGTTCATCAGCGAGACGATCGACCACGCGCTCTACCAGCGGCTCGGCTGCCGGGCCGACGGCCTCAAGGCGGAAATCCCATGAACGGCTTCCGGCTCCACTGGCTGCCGCTGGCATGCCTGGCCATGCTCGCCGCTGGCTCGG
This sequence comes from Pirellulales bacterium, assembly GCA_044344895.1. Classification (GTDB taxonomy): domain Bacteria; phylum Planctomycetota; class Planctomycetia; order Pirellulales; family UBA1268; genus CAMCQY01. Next base: position 6,199 of record JBIJCD010000034.1, read on the forward strand.
TCTCGGGCTGCGGCTCGCGGCGGCCCACGCCGGTGCAGGTCTCGGGTCAGGTCACTCTCGACGGCAAGCCCGTCGACGCCGCGGCAGTCACGCTCATGCCCGACGGAGGCGGCCGACCCGCCTCGGGAACGACCGACGCATCCGGCGCGTTCAAGCTCTCGACGTTCACGGCGGGCGACGGCGCCCTGCCCGGGGAATACACGGCTGTCGTGACGAAGTATGACGCGAAGGCCGGCGCGGCCGCGCCGCCGACCGACGGCGCCGGCGAGGGCCTCATGGGGGCGATGCCGGAAGTCACCAAAAGCCTGCTGCCCGAGGCCTACTCGAGCCCGAAGACGTCAGGGCTGAAGGTGTCGGTCAAAAAGGGCATGCCCGCGATCCAGCTGGCCCTCTCGGCGGCGAACACGCCGGCTGCAGGCAAATGAGCCAGCTCTCCGCCCCGCTCGTCGTCGAAAACGGCACGGTCGTCCTCCCCGACAGGCTCGTCGAGCAGTCCGCGGTCGTCTGTGAGGCGGGCCGGATCACGGCGGTCGGGCGGCGGGTCCGCCGGCCGCGGCAGGCCGTCGTGGTCGACGCCCGCGGCGGATTCATCTGCCCGGGGTTCGTCGACCTGCACGTGCACGGCGGCGGCGGGGCCGACTTCATGGACGGCGAGGTCGCCGCCGTCTTCACGGCGCTTTTCGCTCACGCCCGCCACGGCACGACGACGCTCTTTCCCACGACGACGACCGGCACTCCCGCGCAGATCCTCGCCATGCTCGCCGCCTGCCGCGCCGCCCGCGCCGACTGGCAGCCGGCGCACGGCGCGAGGATCGCCGGCGTCCACGTCTACGGCCCCTACTTCGCACCCGACAAGGTCGGCTGCCACGCCCGCGACGGCCGCCGCGATCCCCAGCCGCGGGAATACGCGGCCTGGTTTCGCGACGATCTCGTCCGCATCGCCACGTGCGCGGCCGAGCTGCCCGGCGCGGTCGAGTTCTGCCGCGCGGCCCGCCGCCGCGGCTGCCTCGTCACCTGCGGCCATTCCAACGCCAGCTGGCGGGAGATGCAGGCCTGCTTCGACGCCGGCCTGCGGCACGTCGATCACTTCTGGTGCGCCATGAGCTCGGTCGCGTCGCTCCGCGGCCGGTTCGGCACGCCGATGCAGGCCGGCATGGAGCAGTTCGTTTTGGCCACGCCCGAGATGAGCACCGAGGTGATCGCCGACGGGAAGCACCTGGCGCCAGAGCTGCTCGACTTCGCCTTCCGCATGATGGGGGCGGCGCGGCTCTGCCTGGTCACCGACTCCAGCCGGGCGCTCGACATGCCACCGGGCCGCTACCGCTTCGGGCCCGCCGAGGACGGCCCGTGGTTCTCAAGCGACGGCACGGTCGGCCGGATCGACACGGCGCTGGCCAGCTCGGTCGCGGGCATGGACCGGATGGTGCGGCAGATGCGGCGGGACACGTCGGCGTCGCTCCCCGAGGTGATCCGGATGGCGAGCCTGACGCCGGCGGAGCGGGCGGGCATCGCGACGGACGTGGGCAGCCTCGAGCCCGGCAAGCGGGCCGACGTGCTCGTGCTCTCGCGGCGGCTCGACGTGAAGCGGGTGTTCGTGGGCGGCGCGGAGCTGAATATCACCGGCCGCCAGCCGCTGGCCGTCAGGGCGAGAGCGGAAAATCGATCGAGTTCTGGCCGGCGTTGACCGTCGCCTTGAGGCCCGAGGTCTTGGCGTCGGCATACTTGGCCGGCAGCTCGTTCTTGGGCGGCGGAATCTCGCCGGTCGGCGGCTTGTAGTCCTTGGCGGTGCCAGGCGAGCCGGTGGGCGTGGCGTCGAATTTCACGATCACCACGCTGTATTCGCCGGGAATCGCGCCGTCGTTGCGGGCGTAGGTCGAGAGCTCGTAGCGGCCCGAGGAGTCGGTGATGCCGGCGGCAGACCGACCGCCTTCACCGGGCTGGAATGCCACGGTCGCCCCGGCGACAGCCGTGCCGGCGAGCGTGACCACGCCGGTCACGGGCACCGTGGCCGGCCCCTTGCGGGCGGGCTTGCAGCCGCCGACCATCCCGATCGCGACCGCGGCGCAGGCGATCGCCAACGCCACGCCGGAAAGCCGCCGCTCCCACCAACGCACCCGTGGCATCATGCCGCCTCGTGTCGGTTGCCCTGAAACCGCCCGCAAACGTGCACGACTCAGTCGAGCGGCGCGTTTTGCTCGCCACCGCTTCTCGTTCCAAGAGCCCCCCAGACGCCGTGCGGACTGGCGGCCGTCGCCGAATTCCAGGCCCGCGCCACGCCCGTGTTGCCGGTGTCGATGGTGTCGGTGATAAACCGGCAACTGCCGTCGCCAAAGGCGACGTTCACGCCGCCCAGGTGGCGGCTCGTCGGCGGAAGGACGACCGCCGTGTTGTCGGCGTTGACATTCGTGCCGCCACAGGACGGGGCGTTGGGCGCGAGCACCGTGTTGAATCCCACCCGCTCACTCTGGCCGTCGGTCCACCTGCCGCCCCATCGCGACTTCACCTGGGTGCCGGCGATGAAATTCGTCCCGTTGGAGAGCGCCAGGCAGCCGTTGGGCGCCGTGGAAACGCTGGCCAGCTGGGCGATCGACGACTTGATGTCGCTGTTCACGCCGGCGTTGCCAGCCACGCCCCACGCGGTGGTGGGCGTTGCCGTCGCATCGCTCGGCCCCTTCACTCGCTCGCTCAGCAGGATCGTCTTGCTCAGTCCGTCGCTGCACTCTCCAAACTTGATGCCGGTGTTGACGGGCGACCCGGTGGTGGAAGTGTTCGTGTAGGTGCGATTGTTCCACAATCCCCGGGTGCCTCCGGCAGCGGTCGTCGTGCCACTGCCGCCGTTGATGGTCGTCTCGTCGCCCATGCACAGCGCATAGTTCTGAGAGGCCGCGATGTAGGCCTGAACGTCGCTCGGGCAGGAGAGGGATCGCGGTGCGATATTCCAGGCGCCCCACGACGCATACGCATAGGGCCCACCCGGCGCGACGTTGGCATCACCCGCCATGATGTTCTCGTACTGCGCGACCTCTTCCATGTAAGGGAGGAGATCCACGAACCCGCTGCGTCGACTCGCGTTGCTCGCATTCGTCACCGACGACGCCGTCGGCCAATTGGCACTGCTGTTGAAACAGCAGGAGCCACCCCTTCGGTGCGGCAGGCTTCCCTTCGCGCTGTGGTGACTTTGCGCCGCCAGCGCCACCTGCTTGAGGTTGTTGAGGCACTGCGACGTGCGGGCCGACTCGCGGGCGGTCTGCACGGCCGGGAGCAGCATCCCCACGAGGATGCCGATGATCGCGATCACGACGAGCAGCTCGACGAGCGTGAAGCCGCGTCGCACCGCAGCCCGCCGGTCGGCGGGAAAGAGACGAGCGGAGGCGTTCATGGGATTCGACCTTTCGGGAAGCGGGGCACCTCAGCGAGCGGGCTCGCCCCGGCGCGGGATGATGAAATGACTTTTGGATGAGCAACTGGACTACGGATGTCGGCTATGGAAGAGGAACGCTTGCACAACCTGGTGGATGACGTGAATGAATGGATGACAAGAGGCCGAGAACAGAGGAAATCGTGGCGTTTTCAGCCGCGAGCAACCGGCAGCAGCTTCGATGAAAAGTCCTTGACCCCTGACCTAACAATATCATAATAATTGTCATCAGGGGGGTGGCAAGATTCGGGCCTCTCCTCCGCCAGTGCTCCCCGCTGCCGGACGATGCACTCCGTATCGCCCGACGGCGTGAATCTCTTCATTTTCCCGGCCGTTCCAATTCCTGTATTCGCCGGATTCCGGCATTCGCCAGGCTCTCCATCTTTCTCTGCGGTTGTCGCTTCATCCCCTGCGTCATCATCGTCTCGATCATCCACCTCATTCCACCGGTTCACGCCATGCACATCACCAACGCCTCCCCGTCGCCGGGCCAGCCCGGCCACCGTGGCTTCACGCTCGTCGAACTGCTCGTCGTGATCGCGATCATCGGCATCCTCGTGGGGCTCCTGCTCCCAGCCGTGCAGACCGCTCGCGAGGCGGCCCGCCGCAGTGCCTGCGGCAACAATCTCAAACAGATCGGCCTCGCCCTGCTCAACTACGAGAACTCCAACAAGGCCTACCCGGCCGGCTATTCAACGTCGATGCTCGCCAACAGTGCGACCGATCCGAGCTGGGGCTGGGCCGTATTCATCCTGCCCTTCATGGAGAATCAGCAGCTCTTCGACGGACTCAACCCCAAGAAGCGGAACCTCGCCGGTCTCTACACGGCGAGCGCCCCGCAGGCCGACAAGGATCTCCTGCAGACGGTCATTCCCGGCTACCGCTGCCCGTCGGACCAGAGCCCGGCCCTGAACACGCTCCAGCAGTTCGGCGGCAGCAATCCGTTCGCCATCGCCACGTCGAACTACGTGGGCTGCTCCGGCACGGACAACCAGGAGCCGTTCAAGTCGCTCAACACTGCGGATAACGTCACCTACTACGCGGCCCCGTTCCGCGACTACGACACCGGCGGCATGTTCTTTGGCGTCCTCGACCAGACGGCGACGGGAACGCCGACCAACTACGCGACGAAGGCGCCCGGCCGCGGGCCGAACGGCGTCACGGCGCAGAAGATCCGCGACGGGCTCAGCAAGACGCTCGCCGTCGGCGAGCGAGGCCGGATGAACCGGGCCGCCGTCTGGGCGGGTGCCGGGAGCGCCAATGGCTACGGCCCGCAGGAGATCGGCCGCACGTTGGGCCGGCCGGGTTTCATCCTCAACTGGGACTACCTCGCCGCGGGCGATCCTGCGAATCCCGGCAAGGGCTACGACAGCAGCCACAAGCAGGGCGTGCAGTTCGTGTTCGCCGACGGGGCCGTCACGTTCCTTCCTGACAGCACGTCAACCACCGACGTGTCGCGGCTTTGCAACCGGGCCGACCGGCTGGAGCCCGCGTATCAGGGAATGTATCAATAGGCTCGCCGGAACTCCTCGCCTCCCAAGGACGGATTCCAATGCTCATTTCGCGCTCGCTCACCGCCCTGGCTGCGGCACCGTCGGCGGCTCGTTTCGCGTTTCGGTCTGCGACATGCATGCTCGCCTGCGTGCTCAGCACGGTCGGCTGCTCGCCAAGTGCCGAGCGATTCGCCGAAGTGACCGGCACGGTCACGATCGAGGGCAAGCCGGCCGCCGGCGTGCTCGTGACGTTCGAGCCGCAGATGCCGGACCCGCGAAAGGTGCCCGTCTGCTCGTTCGGCACGACCAACGCCGACGGGCAGTTTCGCCTGATGCGGCGGGCCAACCTGTCGGGCGCCGTATTGGGGCAGCACCACGTCCGCATCACGCCCGTGGAGCAGGAGGGGGGCAAGCTGACGGTCGTGCATCCCCGCTACCAGGCCAACAACGCCCTCTGGGCCGAGGTGGCCGACGGTCCGAACGTGATCGACTTCGAGCTGCGTACCGATCCGACCAAGGCGTCCGCGGCACGCGACGAGGAGTGATCGGTCCGTCACGGCCGGCCTCGACCGGTCGCCGCGGCCGCTTGAGCTGCAGCGACGCCAGGGTTCAAAACGGCGTCGGCAGCAGAATCGCGTGGTGGTCGAAGAGCACGCGGCGGCCCAGCGCGTCGATCGCCGGCGTGAAGAAGAGCAGGAAGAGGTAGACCGCCAGCAGCGGCAGGAGCAGGGCGGCCACGGGCCAGCGGACGAGAAGCCACCGACGCTGCGGTCGCGTCGCGGCCCAGTGCGTGGCCCAGCCGACGGCGAGCCGGGCGGGGTAGATCGTGAGGATGAAGATCGGGGTAAGAAAGAACAGGGCGTCACGCGGTGGCACGAGCACCTTGAAGAGGAAGAGCGGCAGCGACAGGGCGTAGAGCACGACCACCGCCAGCAGCATCGCGACCGGCCCCCGCCGCCACAGCTCCCGCACCGCCCCCACCTCCCGGAAGACCTGCATCCGCTGCTCGGCCGCGAACCGGGCCTGCAGGAACGGCACCCAGGAAAGCACGACGGCCAGCAGCACGCCCCCGACGAGCGTGACCAGGATGCCGATCGGCTTCGTCGTGTCGCGAAGCGCCGCGAAGAGCGCCGTCGGCAGGAAGAGCCAGGCGAATCCCCCCGCGAAGCCGCGAAGCCCCAGCCAGAAGAGCTTACCCGGCGCGACTGCGGCGACGACCCGCTCGAGCGCCGCCGCGGCCGTGTCCCACGCGGTGCCCGCGCGGATGGCGGCGACGAGCCGGCGGAGGTTGCGGATCGGCCGGAAGAACGCCACCAGGCTGCCCCCGGCGAAGACCGCGGCGAGGAGATGCAGCCCCACGACCAGCACCGCCGCCGCCTGCGCCCGCCGCCAGCCGACGGCCGCTGGCCCACCCGGATCGACGAGCGCCGCATCGGCCGCGGCCTGCGTCACCAGCCGCACGACGAGCAGCCACAGCCAGCTGCCCAGCACGATCGATCCCAGTCGCGGCAGCCCGCCGGCCAGCGGCACGCCATCGCGGAGCCGGCCGGAGCGGACGACACGGCCCTCCGCCTCGAGCATGTAGCCCAGTGCCACGAAATTGACGACCGGGATCGCGGCGATGATCGCCAGCAGGATCACGAGGCTCACGAGGCCCGTGCTCACCGTGACCATCCAGCCGAGCGACCGCAGCGGATGGTGCCGCAGGCCGGGAAAGGGGGGCAGGTCACCGAAGGCCTGCGGCGGCTGAACGCGGCCGTCGGCAGCGGCCGCTGCAGGGAGCGGATCGATCGCCACAGCATGCATCGGGGCATCGTCGACGGGTACCACGAATGATCCATTCATAAGATCGATCCCCGGCCATGCCGACCCGCCGGATGGGCAGCATACATTCAGCGCCCGCCTGCGGCTGGATTGCAGATCCGTCAGCCCGGCTCCGGCGGTAGACTGCTCGGGCTGCGAACGGTCACGCTGCGGCCGCTGCGGGAATCCCGCGAATCGAGAGAACGGCTGACATGAACCCCACGAGCCGCCACAGCCGCTGGCTGCCGGCGCTGGCAATCGCCGCGGTGGCGGCCATGCTGGCCGTCGCCGCGAGCAGCCCGCTGTCCGGCGGGCGGCCCGCCAATGCCCCTCGGCCCACTGGAGCCGACGACGCCGCGTCGCCGGATGCCATGGCCGACGTCGTCGCCGCCGTCGATAGGCTGCTTGCCGCGGGCTGGGCCGAGGCCACGATCGCGCCGGCGGAGCCGGCCGACGATCTCGCGGTGCTCCGCCGGGCGTGGCTGGCGCTGGCCGGCACGGTGCCGTCGCTCGAGGAGATCCGCGGCTTCGAGGCCGACGCCCGGCCGGGCCGGATCGATCGGGCGATCGGCTCGCTGCTCGAGGAGCGGCGATCGGCGGAGGCGCTCGCCCGGCGGCTCGCGCCGGCGCTCGTTGGCAACGAGGTCGGCCAGTTCATCGTCTTCCGCCGCGACCGTTTCACCGCCTGGCTCGCCGATCAGCTCCACGCCAACCGTCCCTGGGACGATGTCGTACGCGAGATGGTCGCCTCCCGCGGCCTCTGGACCGACACGCCCGCGGTGAACTTCGTCACCCAGGCGGCGGAGCAGGGGAGGATCAACGCCGACAAGCTGGCCGGCCGCGTCTGCCGGGTGTTCCTCGGCCAGCGGATCGACTGCGCCCAGTGCCACGACCATCCCTTCGCCAGCTGGAAGCAGCCGCAGTTCGAGGGCCTCGCCGCCTGCTTCGCGCAGGCCCGCCTCACGGGCGTGGGCGTCGAGGACGACCCGAAGCGGGTGCACCGCATCGACGCCATGTCGCCGGCGGCGGTGGCCGCGCCGATGCAGGGCAGCCGCAACGTGCCGCCGCGGGTGCCGTTCGGAGGCGAGTGGTTTCCCGGGGCCGGCACGCACCGCGAGAATCTTGCCGAGTGGATCGTGCATCCGGACAACCGCCGGTTCGACCGGGCGATCGCCAACCGGGCCTGGTGGCTCCTGTTCGGCAAGGCCTGGCACGAGCCGGTCGATGACCTGCCCGATCCACCCGCCCACTCCACCGACGATGCGCTCGCTCCAGCTGACCTGCTCGACCTGCTCGCGGACGACTTTCGGGCGCACGGCCGCGACCTGCGGCGGCTGCTGCTCGTGATCGCCTCGACGCGGGCGTTCCGGCTGGCGTCGACGCACCCGCTGCTCAATTCGCCCGCCGGCTGCGACCGCGTGGCGGCCACGTGGGCGGCGTTCCCGCTCACGCCGCTACTCCCCGAGCAGATCATCGGCGCGATGGTGGCGACCACCTCGCTGCAGACGATCGATCAGGATTCCCACCTGCTCACGCGGATGATCCGGTTCTTCCGCGAGATCGACTTCGTCCGGGAGTACGGCCGGATCCAGGACGGCGACGGCCGCGTGCGGCCGGCCACGATCCCGCAGTTGCTCGTGCGGATGAACGGGAAGTTCGCCCGCGAGATGGCGGCGGCCAACGCCGTGACCGCCACCGGCCGGATCGCCGGCATGGCCCGCGACGACGACGCCCGGCTGGAACTCGAGTTTCTCGTCGCGCTCACGCGTCGGCCCTCGGCTGCCGAGCGCGAAGCCCTGCTGCCACTCCTCTCGGCCACGAAGCAGAAGGCCCGCGGCGTGGAGGACGTGGCCTGGACGCTCTTCAACTGCCCCGAGTTCTGCTGGAACCACTGAGACCAGCTCGCGTTGCGACGAGCGGCCCGACGGCGGTCGTTACGCGGCCTGTAACGCGCGTGAACGGCAGAGTAACGATGCCGTAAACCGGGCCTGCAGCAGCTTGGGGCATGATCTATCGGGTGGTAGAATTTCGCGGTGAAGAACGATTGCTCGTGGACTTCGTCCTCTTGGTGTCGCGGGCAGCTTTGTATCCCACTTTCGGCATGCGGAGTCCGTGAGGGGCTGTCCGTGTCCCGGGAGCCGGCGTAGCTGACAAGCGAAGCCAGGGATGGCGAAGCGCGGTCAGCTTCGAGTGAGCGGAGGCCTGGAAGGCCGGAGCGAACGTCCGGCGACGGGGCACGGGCAGCCCCGAACCGCGGCCTTGTCATGATCCGAGGGTCGATCGATGCACCGGATTCCGGCACTCGTCGCGGCGGCG
>JBIJCD010000291.1:0-4988 GCA_044344895.1 Pirellulales bacterium
CCCAGCCCGGGCTTCGCTCACTCGAAGCTGACTGCGCTTCGGCATCCATGCCTGCGCTGGTCAGCTACGCCGGCTCTCAGGGCACGGGGATCCCGAAGCCTCCCCCACTGGGCGGCACGTCAATGCATCAGCCAATCGATGAAGGCCCGGGGCTGGCCGTGCCCTGGGAGCCGGGCTTGGCGGCAAGCGCAGCCATGGATGGCGGAGCGCAGCCGGCATGCAGAGAGTGGAGGCCTGGAAGGCCGCAGCGAACGTCCGGCGACAGGGTGCGGGCGGCCCCGGGCCGGTTGGGCGCAAGGAGGTTCGATTGCTTTCCGGTGGGAATGAAAAAAGCCCGCGGCGCTTGCACGCCGCGGGCTCGAGATGTGTCGACGGGCAGACTTCAGTGCACCGTCGTTCGCCGAGGGGCCGGGGTCTCCTTACCGCACGGCCTCCTGCAGCATCTTCGCGTTGGGCACCGAGTGCCGGTGGAGCAGGCCGTTCTCGCGGGTCTCGATCACGGTCGCCACCGGGCCGACCTCACGCACCGTGCCCTCGAGGCCGGCCACGCTCACCGTGTCGCCGGTCTGGAGACGCTGCCGGACGTAGTAGCCGGCCAGGATCCCCGACATCACGTCGCGGCCGCCGAGGCCGAAGGCCAGGGCGAAGCCCGCCGAGAGCCCGGCCGAGCCGATCAGGATCAGCTTCTCGAGCAGGGCGAACTGGATCCCGAGCTGGTTGAAGGCCGCGATGAACGTGAGCAGCGAGAGCACCCAGTAGCAGCCGCCGGCCAGGTACTCCGCATACGTGATGCCGACCCGGTCGGCACTGGTCGCCACCACGCCCCGGAGGAACGTCGCCGCCAGCAGGCCGATCACCACCACCACCGTGGCCACGAGCAGCCGCGGGATGTAGTTGACCACCTCGCCCATGGCAGCCGAGACGCTGTCGAGGCCGAGGATGTTGAAGGCCGCCATCACGAACACGCACATCAGCAGCCAGAACACCAGCCCGCCCACGATCGTCGGCAGCGGCCGGCGGATGCCGACGTCGTTCATCGACTTGGCCAGGCCGCTCTTCTCCGCAGCGGTCTGGAGGCCGATCTTCTCGCTCACCACCGCGATGAAGCTGCCCACCCAGCGGGCCAGCACGTAGCCGATCACCAGCACCACCACCATCGCCACCATCTTCGGCGCGAGCATGATCACCTGGGTCCATGCCTGCGTGAAGCTGTCGACCAGCGCCTGCTTCGACACCGTGACCGTCTCGGCAGCCGTCTGCCCGACGTTCGCGAACTCGTTCATCTGGAAACTCCTGCGTTGCGGCGGCCGCCCACCCCGGACGATCGCCCCCCCGAAACCTTTGCGGGAATTCTCGATTGGCCCGCAACCCAATCTTTGCTCCGCCGGCCACGAGCCGGCGGGTGTGTCGTCATGAGCCGGTCCGTCGGCCTCCGTCTGGTCCATCCCGATCCGCGCCGTGCGACGCCGACGGCCATGCCCCGGTGAGCGTGTAGTGCGCGGCCGCGGCCAGCGCCGTAAAGAGGTGCATGAGTGACCAGGCCATCGCACCGACCGCGAATTCCAGGACGTGCAGGGTGAGCAGCCGCGGGTGCAGCTTCCGCCGCACGCCGGCGGTGAACGTCGGCGCGGCCGGCACTGGCGGCACCGTCGCCGCGGCAAGTTGTTCGAGCATGTCCATCCGTCACCGTTCCTCGCGTCTCAGTCGTTCCCCGGCTCACCGAACATCCTGCCGGCCTTCGCCGTCAGCTTCTCCCTGATCCGGCTGATCCTCATCCGGCAGGCCCCCGGGGTCGTGCCGAACATCTCCGCCAACTCGTCGTAGTCGTGGTTCTCGGCGAACCGCATCAGCACCAGTGCCCGATCCTCCTCGTCCAGCCCGTCCAGCAGCTTCTCGATGTCGTGGGTGGCGGCCACCGCGTCTCCTGGCGACGGCTGCCTGGCGGCCGCCGTCTCGATCTGGTCGCCGTCGCCCGGCTCCTCCCGTCTCCTCCGCCTCGATCTCGACCTCCGCAGGCTCAGGCAGGTGCGGATCGCCACGGCGTGCACCCACGTCGCGTAGCGTGACCTTCCCTGGAACCGCTCCCGCTCGAAAAACAGCCTGACGAAAACCTCCTGTGCCGCATCCTCCGCGTCGTGCTCACTGCCCATCAGCCGCCAGCACACCCGCCACACCCGCTCGCGGAACCGGTCCATCAGGGCGGTGAACGCCACCCCGTCGGATCCTTCCCGCGCCGCCTCGGCCGCTAGCTGCTCGTCCGACAGACTGGCGGTGTCACGTGCGTTGGCGTCCAATCGCGTGCCGTCCTCCGGCCTGCCGCTGTCGGCCGCCACATGATTGGTTGCCGCCGCGGCCCGCCGTGTCACAAAATTTTTTTCGCCGCCGTTTTCGGGGGATTGTGGGTCGCCGCCCGGGACGCCGCGAGGCCAGTTTTGGGCTGCGACCCTGCGGGCCGCGCGGGTTGCGCGGGTGTCCGCACCGGTCACACCCGGGAAAACCTGCGAGAATCGCCCCTCGGGTGGCGGCTGTTGCCTTTGGCTGCAGCGTCGCCAATGGTTGCTCATGCCGGGACAGTCCTGGGAGCCAAGGGCTCGCAGACTCGATGGCTGCCGGATCGAAGGCAGCCAGCGTCCCGGCAGCCAGCTCGGAAGACGAGTTGCTGGGTCCTTCGCGTCGTGCGAAGCCCCGGTGCAGCGTAGGCCGACGTGAACGCACGCCAGATGCGGACGTTCACGGCGGCCTTTTTTGTTGCGCCGATCCACGGATGGCGGCGCGTGCTGCGCACGAATGCTCCATGTGAAGGCGGTGTGCGTGACATGCCCTTGCTGGGCACGTGACGCGTGCGTGAAGTCGCCAAGGCCGGCGCGGACGTGGAGATCCCTCCATGCCGTCGCTCGTTCGTACGCGGTGCAATCGCCGCCGCGGTACCGCGGCCGCATGCCTCGCCGTCGCTCTCCTGCTCGCAGGGAGCGGCCCTGCGAGAGCGGCCACGGTGACCTTCACCGAGAGCGGCGTCTCCGGTGCCGGCAATCCGATCACGGTCTCCGCCACGCTGGTCACCAGCGGCACCACGCTGTCGATCGCGCTCAGCAACATCGGCCCCCGGACGAAAGCCGTGGCCGACGTGCTGACGAGCTTCTATTTCGGGATCGCCGATCCGAACGACGGCCTCAGGCCCATCCTCACCTACCTGTCGGCCACGGGCACGGCCTGCCAGGTGTTCGCCGGCGCGGCCAACGACTCGCTCGTCTCCTGGCAGACGAATCCGCAGCAGCTTTTCACGACGCCGCCCGCCTCGCTCGCCGCCTCAAACCTCGTCGCCCAGGTGGCCGGCGACAGCGGTTGGCAGTTCAGGGCCTTCACCAATGTCGCCCCGCAGCTCGGCTTCGGCATCGGCACGGTGGGCAACAGCATGATCGCCTCTGTCGCCGGACCGGGTTACGCGGGGGCGACATTCGACCCCCGGATCGTCAGTGAAACCGGCCCGCCGGGGAGATCGATGATCAACCTCGGCATCTACAGCAACGGCAACCAGCCGTTCCCGGGTGACATCGATCCCGTCGGGGATCTGAGTGGGGCGACGCTCGTCAACACGCGGGCCCTCTTTCTCTTCGGCAGCAGCAAGAATCTCGACTCGTTCGGACAGAGCTGGGTGCAGGGCAACGTGACCTTCGGGTTTGGGACCGGACCGAGTACGGTGCTCCTCCCGGAGCCGGGGGGCATCGCCATGGCGACGTCGGCGGCGGTCGTGGTGCTCGGCTGGCTTGCGCACCGCCGCCCGCGGCGCCCGCGGCCGACCTGACAGAGCCGAGGCGGCTTGGCGGCAGCGGCCTGTTATCCTGCGGCATGGACGTTTCGTTTCCCGCCGTGCCCCAGGTGCCCCGACCGCTGCCGGCGCCGTCTCCCGACGAGCCGCCGCGGCCGACTGCGCGGACGCTCGAAGGGCTCGAGTGGATCCTCGCCCGCGAGCTGGAGCGGGTCGGTGCGAGGGATCTCCGCATCGGTCGGCGGACGATCGAGTTCTCCGCGGCACCGGGAGCTGAACGGGAGACGCTCTACCGCGCCGTCCTCGAGAGCCGCACCGCCATCCGTGTGCTCGAGCCGCTGGGCCGGTTTCACGTCGACTCCCCGGAGAGCCTCTACCGGGCGATGCAGGAGGTCGACTGGACCGAGCAGCTGAAGACGAGTGACACGCTGCGCGTCGACGCCGCCATCCACGACACGTTCCTCACCCACTCGCTGTACGCGGCGCAGGTCGTCAAGGACGCGGTGGTCGACCAGCTCCGCACGCCCAGCGGCAAGCGGCCGAGCGTGCAGCTCCGCGGGGCGACGCTGCGGCTGGGGCTGCACCTCGTGGGAGAGACGGCGACGGTCTTCCGCGACGCCGCGGGCCGATCGCTCCACCAGCGGGGCTGGCGGATGGGCGAGGTGGATGCGCCCCTCTCCGAGGTGCTGGCCGCCGGCATCCTGGCGATCACGGGCTGGTGGCGGCCCGGTGCTGCGCAAGCCGCGGCGGCGGCAGCGGCGACCAGCGGCGAGCCTGTTCTCGACCCGCTGTGCGGCTCCGGCACGCTCGTGATCGAGGCGGCCACGATCGCTGCCGGCATCGCCCCGGGGCTCTACCGGGCGCGGCGCAAGGCCCACGGCTTCTGCCGGTTTCGCGACTGCGACCGCGGCCTCTTCGATCGGCTCGTGGCGGAGCTCGAGGCCCGTGCGGCGGAGCCGACGCAGCTGTTCCACGCGAGCGACCTCGATCCCCGGGCCGTCGCCGCCGCGCGGGCCTGCGCCGATGCGGCCGGCGTGGCGGGCTCCATCACGATCGAGCAGAAGCACTTCGAGGAGGCGCGTCCCGTCCCTGCCGGCGGTCCCGGGCTCGTCGTCACGAATCCTCCCTACGGCGAGCGGCTGCCGCTGCCGCGGGCGGGGGCGTTCTACCGCCGGTTCGGCGACTGGCTCGTGCGGCACTGCGGGGGCTGGCGGGCGGCCAT
>JBIJCD010000292.1:0-4980 GCA_044344895.1 Pirellulales bacterium
TGCCGGCCTCCAGCATGGCCGCGTTGACGTCCTGGCCGTCGACCGTGACACGGCCCAGCATCCGCTGGAACTTGTCCGGCCCCAGCGACTCGACGCGGCATTCCTTGTTGAACACCAGGGCCGAGAGCGTCTCCCGAGAGACGCGGGAAAAAGCTTGCCCCAGCTCCGGGGCGTCGATGGCATCCAGGCGGACTTTTACCTGGCGGTCGCCGTCGACCAGAACGGTAAGGGAATCGCCGTCGTGGACGCCGACGCAGCGGCCCGTGACTGTCTCGCCCTTCGGGACGGGGAACGGCTTCTCGGCCGCCTGCAGGAAGCCGACCGACAACGCCACCAGAACTACGCCCGCCGCCATCACGTTCCGCATCGCCCCGGCCCTCCGTTTGAGTCTTAGACCATCCAGGCGGGCATCGGTACGTGACCACACCCCCGAGTGTTCGCAGCCCTGTTCCGCTAGTTCGGAAACCCTGACTTGCGCCGTCCAAACGGCCAGGCCGCCAACCGAACAGCCATCCGGTCGGCCACGTAAAGATGGGACCGCGGCCGGAAACATCTCCCCGGCTGCGACTTACCCCAGCGTCCCCGCGCTGGGGTTTTTTGTTGGCATCGCGGCCCGCGCTCGCAATACGGACGCGGCCGCGTAGGATTCCCGCCAAAGGGTGGGCGGGAGGCTTGCCCCAACAGCCGCAGGAGCCGCGATCCCGTGAAGGTTATCTACCGCATCACGTACACGAACGGGAAAATCTACGTCGGCCAGGACGTCACCGACAGCATCAACTATTTCGGCATCGCTACGGAAACACTGATCGCCGCTGATGGACGCTCACGTTGCCCAGTGTGCTCAATGCGGTTCTTTGGCGATTGAAGTCTTTGGCTTGCCGGCCTCACTGACGTGGAATGCACGTCGCAGGCCGTCCGCAATGTGACCTTTCCCCTAGGACGGCACCGAACGCCAAGCGGGGTTTCCGAGGCCCAGGCGCATGGCAAAAGCGATCTATCGCGTCGCAGGCGAGGCACGTCGCTCTTTCTCGCCCGCCCGCCAGTCCCACGGCGGCACGGGCTCGCGGTCGGTCCACAGGCCACGCTTCGCCGACCGGGCATCGCGCTCCGCGGCCTCGAGTCCGGCGTCGTCGCTGTAGCGGCGATAGTGCCACGCCAGCCCCTCGCTCACGAGCCGGTGGGCGAGGTCGTCCCGCCCCACCTCGAGGCTCGCGAGCACCCGACCGTAACGGTCCTTCCCGTGCCCGTGCACGGTCGCCGTCTTGCCCTTGGACAAGTCCGCCAGACGGTCGCGGGCGACACGCCCGAACGGCTGGCCCAGTTCCGGGGCGTCGATGCCCCGCAGCCGCACCTTGTGCTGGACATTGTCGGCATCGAGCGCCGTCACGGTGTCGCCGTCGTGCACGTTGACGACACGCCACTCCACCGGATCGGCGGCCAGGGCCGCGCCGCCCAGGAGAATCACTCCGGAGACGAGGCCGCGCACGATCATCCCGCGAACCGAGCCGCTCTGCACCCACGCCATGTTGACGGCCAGCCGCCGCACAGGCTCACTGTCCCGTCGGCCGCTCCGTGCTCGGATTGAGCACGAGCGTGCCCGCCTTGAGCGCCCGCTCCTTGTCACGCACCAGCTGCATGACGTCGGGGGGCAGCTTGCCGTCCCAGCCGTGCCAGGGCGCCAGGGCGGCGCCGCCGCGGCCCAGCGTGGAAAAATCGACGAGGTTTTCGGCCTGCACCATGCCCGCCGCCGAGAGCGAGATCAGGTAATCCACCACCGGCGTCATGCTCCAGACCGGCCCCGTGATCACGGTGTCGGGCGACTCGCCGTGCTGATCGAGCAGGTTGCCGAACGCCTTCGCGCCCTTCTCGCGGGCCGCGGCGATCGCGCCCTCCCGCTCGGCGTAGATCAGATCGGCACCCGCGGCGATCTGCTCGAGCGCGGCCTGCCGGGCCTTGGGCGGATCGAACCAGGAGTCGATGAACGTCACCTTCACCTTGGCGGCCGGATTGGCGTCGCGGGCTCCCTGGATGTAGGCGTTCACCGTGCGGTGCACGTGCGGCTCCGGCTTGCCGCACACCACGCCCACGACGTTCGACGTGGTGAGCCGCCCGGCCAGCACGCCGCAGAGGTAGGCCGGCTCGGCGAGATCGCTGTCGAAGACTGAGAAATTCGGCGGGGCAGGCGGCCCGGACGTGCCCACGACGAACGCCGTGCGCGGGTGCGCCGCCGCGATCTGGCGGAGCTCAGCGTCGGCCACCGTGCCGTCGGCGAAGACGATATCGGGCCCCTTCGCGACCTCCGCGGCCACGGCCGCCTGCATCCGCGGCGCCTCGGCCAGGTTGTCCTGCCACGAGTAGCGGATCCGGCCGCCCCGCTGGGCCGCCTGGAGCGCGTCGTGGATCACCATGTTCCATGGCTCCTCCAGGGGCGTTGCATACGCCGCGAACACGACGGGCACCTTCTTAGCCGAGGGCTGCCCGGCGGGCAGCTGGGCCGCGCCGAGTGACAACACGCCGAGGAAAATGCTCAGGCAAAGCAGGGAAGACGGCACGGCTCGCATCGAGAAGGCTCCTCGCAGATCGATTGGCAGGAAGGCTGCCAGCAGGATAGGGCCGCGGCGGCCGGTCCGGAAAGAGCGTCTTCGGCGGCGCACGATCGAGCCGCGGAATGCGGCCCCCGGCGGCGATGCCGGACACCGCTGAACGACGCCGCAGCGCCCCGGCAGGGGCGGGAACACGAGGCTGGCCTGGTGACGACGCAACCTCGGGGCCGCGCGGCCGTTTGAAGCGGCTGCGGCGTCGGCGGTATCCTCGCGTCGGCGGGGCGTCGGGGCGGCACAGGCCCAGGCCCCGCTCGACGAGGAACCATGACACACCCGCTCCCGGCCCTGATGTCGGCGGCCCTGATCTCGCTCGCACTCGCCGCCCCGGCTGTCGCCGCCCGGCCCAACGTCCTCTTCATCGCCGTCGACGATCTGCGGCCTGAGCTCGGCTGCTACGGCAACGCGGTCGTGAAGTCGCCGCACATCGACCGGCTGGCCGCCCGCGGCATGGTGTTCACCCGCGCCTACTGCCAGCAGGCCGTCTGCAGCCCGTCGCGGACCGCGATCCTCACAGGCCTGCGGCCCGACATCACGCGGGTGTGGGATCTCGACACCCACTTTCGCACGGCCCAGCCCGACTGCATCACGCTGCCGCAGCACTTCAAGGCCAACGGCTACCACTGCGCCGCCCTCGGCAAGGTCTACCACAAGGGATTCGAGGACGGCCGGTCATGGAGCGAGCCGCACTGGTATCCGATCGGTCGGGCCGTCGACACCGACTCCGTCGATTGGACGAAGCAGCTCGTCACCCGGCACGACGTGAACGTGGAGGAATACGCCCACCCGCTGAAGGCCGGCACAGCGCCCGCGAACGAGCGGAAAGGAAAAAGCCCCAAGAAGGGTCCGGCCTTCGAGGTGAGCCCGAAGTCCGACGACGAGCTGCCCGACGGCGCCACCGCCAGGGAGGCCGTGCGGCGGCTGCGTCAGCTGAAGGATCGCCGGGAGCCGTTCTTCCTCGCCGTGGGCTTTCTCAAGCCGCATCTCCCCTTCGTCGCTCCGAAAAAATACTGGGATCTCTACGACCCGGCCGCCATCCCCGCGCCGGCCATCGACCACCTGCCCGCGGGCGCCCCCGAGTTCGCCGGCCACAACAACAGCGAGCTGCACAACTATCCCGGCGTACCCGAGGGCGAGCCGATCCCGGCCGATTTCGCTCGCACGCTGCGGCACGGCTACTACGCCTGCGTCAGCTACACCGACGCCCAGATCGGCCGGCTGCTCGACGCGCTCGACGCCGAGGGGCTCGCCGACGACACGATCATCGTCCTCTGGGGAGACCACGGCTGGCAGCTCGGCGACCACGGCCTTTGGCACAAGCACACCAACTTCGAGCTCGCCACCCGCGCTCCGCTGCTGATCAGCGTGCCCAAGGCGGCCACCGCAGGCCGGTCGTGCCCGGCGCCGGTCGAATTCGTCGACGTCTATCCCACGCTTGCCGAGCTCTGCGGTCTGCCCGCCCCTTCGGGCGTGGCGGGCGCGAGCCTCAAGCCCTTCATCGACGACCCCGCTGCCCCCGCGGCCAAGGTCGCGATCAGCCAGTATCCGCGCAGCCTCGGCAAGGGCGCCGGCTCGGTGATGGGCTACAGCATCCGCGACGACCGCTGGCGGCTCACGCTCTGGCGGGAGCGGAACGGCACGAAGATCGTGGCCACGGAGCTCTACGACGAGCAGAACGATCCAGCCGAGACCGTGAGCCTGCACGACAGGCCGGAGCACCGCGGCGTGATCGAGTCGCTCTCCAAGCACCTGCCGCCGCCGATTCCCGCCGTCGCCGGCACGAAACGGGCGAAGTGACCATGAAGCCCGCGATCCTCTCGCTTGCGCTCCTGCTCGTCTGCCTGGGGGCGGCACGGGCCGCCGAGCCCGCCAAGCCCAACATCGTCTTCATCCTGGCCGACGACCTCGGCGTGGGAAACGTCGGCTGCTACGGCGCCGACCGCTACCGCACGCCGCACATCGACGCGCTGGCGGCCGGCGGGATCCGCTTCGCTCATGCCTACACGGCGCCGCTGTGTGGCCCCTCGCGGGCCCTGATCATGACCGGCAGGTATGCCTTCCGCACCGGCGCCACCAACCAGGACGCCACCGGCCGGATGCAGCCCGGCGCCGAAACGATGATCCCCGGCTATCTCGCGGCGGCGGGCTATGCCAGCTCGTGCGTCGGCAAGTGGGGCCAGCTGCCCCGGAGCCCGCAGGAGTTCGGGTTCGACGACTTCCTCACGTTCAAGGGCAGCGGCGTCTACTGGAACACCGACGGGAAGCCCGAGAAGTACGTCGTCAACGGCACGGAGAAGACGCTTGCGGACGGCGCGTACCTGCCCGACCTCATGCACGCCCATGCGGTCGACTTCATGGAGCGGCACCGTGAGCGGCCGTT
>JBIJCD010000293.1:0-4942 GCA_044344895.1 Pirellulales bacterium
CGGCCCCTTCTGGGAGAGCCGGCGTCTCCAGATATTTCTTGACAACCAGCCTGTGAAAAATAGAATGCTTTCAGCTCTTGAGAATGAGTCTCATTTTCGCCGCGTTATTTGCAGCTGTTTCTGCCGTTGGCAATCGAGGATTCCGGCCCATGCGAGTGACCGCCAGTTCGCGCCCCCGGCCCTGGTCGACAGCGGTTCGCTCCGGTTTCACGCTGGTCGAACTGCTGGTGGTGATCGCCATCGTCGGCGTGCTCGTAAGCCTGCTCCTGCCGGCGGTGCAATCGGCCCGCGAGGCGGCCCGCCGCTCGTCGTGCCAGAACAACCTGCGGCAGATCGGCGTGGCGATCCAGAACTTCGAGAACGCGACGAAGACGTTCCCGCCGGCGTCATGGGCGGTGACCGCCGCGGGTGCCGCCCCGTGGTCGGGACAGGCCCGACTCCTCCCCTACATCGATGGCGACACGCTCTTTCAAAAGGTTGACTTTTCTCAAAGCTACGGAGCCACGGCGAACAAGAACCTCTTCCCGCCCTACGGCATCGCTGCAGTGAAGGTCGACGTACTTGTCTGCCCGAGCGACCCCAACGGCCGACAGAGGCTGGACGCCGCCGGGGTTCCGCAGCACTTTCCGATCAACTACGGACTCTGCACGGGCGTCTTCAAGGTCTACGACCCCGTGACGAAAACCGATGGCGGCACCGCCTTCGCGCCCTTTGTGCCGCTCCATCCCAGGGCATTCACCGACGGGCTGAGCAAGACGCTGGCCCTGTCGGAGGTGAAAGCGTTCGCAGCCAGATCCCAGGACATCGCCGGGCTGTCCGATCCGCAGCCGGCCTCACCTGCCGCGGCGGCCAGCCTGGTCAATCCGGCGACTTTTGGGGATACGGGTCACACCGAGTGGGTCTGCGGTCGCGCGGTTCACACCGGCTTCACGACAACCTTCCCACCCAACACGCTCGTCCCGTACACGCACACCGACGGCCGCAGCTACGACGTCGACATCTGCGGCAGCCGCGAGGGCCTCAGCAGCACAGCCCCGACCTACGCCGCCGTAACGTCGCGCAGCCATCACGCCGGCGTGGTTTCCACGTCGCTGATGGACGGCAGCGTGCGGGCGGTGTCTTCGAGCATCGACGGCGGCCTGTGGAAGTCGCTGTCGACGCGGGCCGGATCCGAGTCGGTCTCCGGCGACTACTGAGCCGGCCTGCGGCCAGGCTGCCCACCGCACTCCGGCCGGAGCGGCTTGCTCGGTCGGGCATGAGTGGCGATGCTCTGCAACGGATTCGGCCCGGGCCGCCACCGCTGGATCACGACCCCGCAGAGGCTCGGCATGCCGCCACTCTCCCGACGCGCCCTGTTGAGACGGATCCCGCTCGCCGCCGCCGCCGTGGCCGCCCCGACGACCGCCGCCCCGCCGCCCACCCAGCGGCGCAGGGCCCATTTCCGGCCCGCGCTCAACGCCTATTCGTTCCTGGAACCGCTCAACGAGAACATCCGGGATCCGGCCACGGGGATCGATCTGTTCGGCGTCTGCGACTTCTGCGCGGAGCACGACATCGAGGCCGTGGACCTCACCGGCTACTTCTTCCCCGGATATCCGCGGCCGCCGGACGACCGCTACGTCGCCCGCCTGAAGCGGCACGTGCACGACCTGGGCCTCGTCGTCAGCGGAACGGGCGTGAAGAACGACTTCGCCACCGCCGACAGGTCGGTCCGCGCCGAGGGCGTGCGGCTGACGAAGGAGTGGATCGAGGTGGCCGCGCGGCTGGGTGCGCCGGTCGTCCGCGTCTTCGCCGGGCCGACGGGCGGGGCCAAGGATTGGCGCGAGGTGGCGAACGGCGGCACGCGCGAAGACGTTGAAGGCTGGATGGCCGATGACCTGCGGGCCTGCGCGGAGCATGGCGAGCGGTTCGGCGTCATCGTCGCCGTGCAGAACCACGGCGATTTCCTCGCCAGCGGCCCCGAGCACGTCAGCCTGCTCGCACGGGTCGATCACCCGTGGTGCGGTGCGTTGGTCGACACCGGGAAATACCTGACCGCCGATCCATACGCGGACATCGCGATGATGGTGCCACACGCCGTGAACTGGCAGATCAAGGAGACGCTCGGCAGCAGCTTGAAGACGCCGCGGACCGACTACCGGCGGCTGGCGCGGATCATCCATG
Source organism: Pirellulales bacterium (assembly GCA_044344895.1). Classification (GTDB taxonomy): domain Bacteria; phylum Planctomycetota; class Planctomycetia; order Pirellulales; family UBA1268; genus CAMCQY01. The sequence goes on from JBIJCD010000293.1 coordinate 2,164, forward strand.
CCGGCCGCTACCGCGGATTCGTTCCCATCGAGACGCTGGCGATGGGGCGGAAGGATTACGACCCGGCCACCGAGGTGCTGCAGGCCCTGACGGCGCTGCGGAAAGCGATCGCGGAACTCTCCACGGACACGCCTCGCCCGTAGCTCGACGCGGCCGAATTCCTACGGCGACGACTCGCCCGGCGACGCCGGGGCGGATGGCGCCGCCGGACGCCGGGCGGCGACCTCCGTGGCCCGCGCCACGACGCGATACGCCGCCATCAGTTCCGACGGCGAAAAGTAGGCCTCGTCGGGGGTGCCGCCTGCATGATCGATCGTCTCTGCCGCCAGTGTTTCCCACGAAAGCCCGTTGGCGATGTGCCAGGTGGCCGCCTGGGCGACCTTTTGCGACAGTTGGCCGCGTCCCAGCGCTTCCAGCACGACGGCCAGTTTGGGATCGCTTGAAAACGACTCCGTCTTGACGAGCTTGTAGGGCTGCCGCGGCGAAGGCTCGGGCTTGCCGTGCTCCAGACAGACCGTCGGCACGCGGAAGGTCCGCGACCGCTCGGGGGGGATCGAGAACGCGCCGCCGCCCATGCCACCCATGCCGCCGCCACCCATGCCGCCCATGCCACCGCCCATGCCGCCCATGCCGCCGCCGGTCGCCTGGCCGCCGCCGCCGCCACCCATGCCGCCGCCACCCATGCCGCCGCCGCCCATACCGCCCATGCCGCCACCGCCGAACTGGGCCAGCACCGGCACACCGACGAAGTTGTTCGGCAGCCGCAGCGTGAGCGGACGATTGGTCCGATTCACGACGATCACCTGCGCCGATTTCGAGTCGTTGGGGATGTACCGAAGCGTCACGAGGTTGTCGGCTTCGGCCTCGAACATGTCAGCCGGCGTGGATGCGGATGCCGACGGCGGCTCCGCCGCCAGGCAGCCCGGACCGACCGGCCACGCCAGACACCCGCAGAACAAAACGGCAAACGAACGCGACGTGATGCCGAGCGTGCGATACATGGACCGCCTCATGCAACGGGACTGTGAATCGAAAGCGCCGCCGAGCCCGGCCGCGGTGCGAGCGTTGCGGGGCGTTCCGCCACCGCACGTCCTCGATTCCCAGTATGCGCTGCGGTTTGAGGCCGGGGAAATCGCCGCCCACCCGGCAGCACGCCTGGTGCCGGTCGTAGGGGTTGCGCGGGCCGGGAAGCCAGCCCCCCGGCGGATTCCGGAGACGGCCCCGGATCAACGCTTCGAGAACTGCGTCCCGCGACGGGCGCCGCGGAGGCCGTACTTCTTGCGTTCCTTCATGCGGCCGTCGCGGGTCAACAGGCCGTTGTGCCGCAGCGGCTCCGCCAATTCGGCGTCGAACGACTTCAAGGCCCGCGCGATGCCCAACCGGCAGGCCCCGGCCTGACCGGTCGGCCCGCCGCCGTCGACGCGGATGTCGATGTTGACCGCCGTCTGACGGCCGACCTGCTCCAGGGCGCCGGAAACGAGAGCGCGGTCTTTGATGGAGGGGAAATACGCCTCGATCGGCCGGCCGTTCACGGTGATCGTACCCGAACCGGCACGCAGGCGGACGCGTGCGACGGCCGTCTTGCGGCGGCCCGTGGCGATCACATCCGTTCCCGATCGGCTCTTCACGCTGGTCTCGGCGGCCATCATGATCCTGTTCCTCGTTTCGACGTGGTCCGTTGCAGTGCTTTTTGATCAGGCCGGCGTCCGCCGGCCGGGGTCACCCGACGCCCAACTCCTTGGCCTCGGGCTCCTGGGCCTGGTGCGGATGCTCCGGCCCGGCGTACACCTTGAGTTTGTCGAGCATCACCCGGCCCAACCGCGACTTCGGCAGCATCCTGCGGACGGCCTCCTCGACGATCAGTTCCGGCTTGCGATCCCGGCGGTGCTCGGCCGTCTCCGTCTTCAGGCCCTGGTACCCGGTGTACCACCGGTAGAGTTTCTGCTGCCACTTCTTGCCGGTGAACCGAACCTTGTCGGCGTTGATGACGACGACATAGTCACCGGTGTCGACGTGCGGCGTGTACGTGGGACGGTGTTTGCCCATCAGCACCATGGCGATGTCGCTGGCGAGCCGGCCCACCACCTTGTCGGTGGCGTCGACCAGCCACCACCGCTGCTCCACCTCGCCCGTCTTGGCCATGAAAGTCTTCATGCGTGAATCCGTGAAGATCGTGTGCGAATGAATGTCTGAAATGCGTCGCTCGGATGATACCCGGGTCGATCCGTGCCGGGGTTCGCCGGCCGCTTCGACGCCGCCACACCGGCGACTCATTCGGGGCCATGCGACCGACGTTCAACGGTCGGCCCGAACCCGCTCTCGATCCCGCGGCGAGCATGCAGGGATGCAGGTTTCGCCGGCGGATCGTCGCAGGTGCGAGTCCCGGATGCTATCAGCGAAGGAGCCACCGGACAAGCGGCTCGCTTCCCGCCCCCAAAGCATCGGAAAAGCCCGGGGAGTTGCCCTTCTCCGGCAGCGCAATCACACTGACCGCTCCGTCTGCCGCCGGCCGCGTCGGCGGCCCCGCCCCCTGCGAAACACCACCATGAAGGTTGCCGTTCTCAAGGAGACGTTTCCGGGCGAGCGTCGCGTGGCACTTGTGCCCGCGGCCGTGAGCCCACTGGTGAAATCCGGCCTCGAGGTGCTCGTGGAGGCGGGGGCGGGACTCGCCGCCGGCAGCCCCGACGACGCCTACCGCGCGGCGGGCGCCACGATCGTCTCCCGCGACGAGGCGTTCGCCGCCGACTGCCTGCTCGCGGTCCGGGCCTGCGGTGCCGCC
>JBIJCD010000033.1:0-15697 GCA_044344895.1 Pirellulales bacterium
GTCGTCGAGGGCCATGCGGATCGCGCGGGCTGCCTGCGTGGGGTCGCTGCAGGGCGTGACCATGTGGGCGGCGTCGCTCGACATGCCCACGCCCGCCAGTTCGCCGTAGACCCGGCCGCCGCGGTCAGCCGCGGTGGAGCGGCGCTCGAGCACGAGGCAGGCTCCCCCCTCGCCCATCACGAAGCCGTCGCGGTCGCGATCGAAGGGCCGCGAGGCCAGCGTCGGGTCGTCGCTGCGGCGGGAGAGGGCGCGGAGGTTGTAGAAGGCGGCCAGTCCCGTCGGGCCGAGCATGTCGCAGCCGCCGGCGACGCAGGCGTCGACCCAGCCCGCGTGCAGCCAGCCGCGGCCGATGGCCAGCGCGTAGCCGCTCGACGCGCAGGCGGCTGCCACCGTCATCGCGGGGCCGCGAAGATGGAGCAGCCGGGCCACCCTGTGGACGAGCGTGTCGTCGCAGTGCGGCTCGAACACCCGTGTGCCGCCCGCCAGGAAATCGCTCTCCCAGATCTTGAGGTGCTCGGCACCCAGCCCGAGGACGAGGCCGATGCGGAGGCGGTCGGCGGCTGGCCGCAGGCCGGCGTCGGCCAGCGCGTGGGCCACCTGGCTGGCGCAGAGCCGGCCAAACCGGCCCAGGCCGACGAACGTGGCCTCGTCGATGCCAGCGGCCTCAGGAGGCGGCGGGATCTCCCCGATCGGTGCCGCGAACTGGCGACCCTCCCGCACGGGTCCGCCCGGATCGATGGCCTGTACGCCGCTGCGGCCGGCCAGCAGGCCGTCGGCGATCGCGGCGAACCCGTTGCCCAGCGGCGAGACGGCGCCCACGCCGGTGATCACGACAGGCTCAGTGTTCGGTGCGGCCACGATCATGCAGCCTCCCTGCGGCGGGCCGCGGCGACGGCGGGAACGAGCCGCAGATCGCCCGCTCCCGGCAAGGGATGCGACCAGCGGGCGGCGGCGTCGCCATGCGACTCCATGGCGTCCAGTGCGGCCGCGAAGCGGCGGATGTCGTCGGCCGGGTTGTGGCCCGGCCGCAGCTGCCGCACGGCGGGAGTACCGGACGCACCGCGGAGCACGAGCCGGCCGCCGGCTGCGGCGGATGCGGTGAGCACCACGGCGACGGCGACGCAGATCGGCGGATCGAAGGCCCGCTCCAGCGGGCGGCCTTCGGCGTCGAGCGCGGGCTCGCCGTCCCAGGCGGTGGCGATGAACCAGATGCCGGCTGCCGCTTCCGCGCCGGCGTTCAGCAGCGTCAGGCTGGCGAGCAGGCCCTCCGCCAGGGCGTGCGGCCCGCCGCTCGTGCCGATGTTCGGCCCGTGCATCCCCAGCGCCACGCTGATAGCGCCGGCGATCGAGTGGAGCGAGCACTGCGGCACGATGTGGGGCGAGACGGTCACGGGGCCGCCGCTGCGAAACATCGCGAGCGAGTGGGCCGCCGCGATCCGGCCGGGCTGGCAGGGGGCGGAGACCACGCCGTGTGCGGAATAGTCGCTCGTGGCGGCCACGGGCTGGATGGCCCGGCGGGCGGCCATCGCCTCGAGCACCGCCCGCATGCCCACGACGGTCTGCTCGTCGGCATGCCGCAGGAACCGCGGCGGCAGCGGGCCGCTCCCGGCGGGTGTCGCGGTGTCGCGCAGCTGCGGGATGTCGACCAGCCGCGCTTCCACCAGCGCGTGGCCCGCCACGCCGCAGGCGGCGGTGACGGGCTCGGCGGTCGCGGAGGAGGCGTGCATGGGAAGGCGTGGTCGGAAAGCGGGGCAGCGGAGACCAACGGCCGTCACGCGGCCTGCTTGCCGGCCTTGGCTGCGATCTTCTTCTGGAGCACGTCGAGCAGGTCGCCGACCGTGGCGACCGTTTCCAGCAGCTCCGTCTCGACCTGGATGCCGAAGTGGCTCTCGATATGAAGCACGAGGCCGGCCATGTCGAGCGAGTCGAGATTGAGACCCTCGCGGAGCGACGTCGTCTCCTCGAGCGCGGGGTAGGTTTCGCCCGTCTCCTTTTCGAGCAGTTCGAGGACGACGGCGGAGAGTTGCTGGCGATTCATCCAAGGGCTCCTGCGGGGAATGCGGTTCCCGTTCGGCCGCGAACGGGGCCGGGACAGTAGCGGATGGCCAGCGGTCAGCGAAGAGCAAAAACGGGTGTCTTTCCCGGAGTTTTCTTGGGAAATCACACCCCACCGCGGCGGCGGCCGGCGGTCAGTAGTTGGGCGTCGGCGCCCGGAAGTCCTCGAACTTCACCGAGCGAAACCACTCGATGGTCCGGGCCAGCCCCTCGCGGAGCGGCACGGTCGGCTCCCAACCGAGCTTCTGCTTGGCCAGCGTGATGTCGGGCCGGCGGCGCTCCGGATCGTCGACCGGCAGCGGCTTCTCCACGAGCTTCGCCTTCGCCCCGGAGAGCTCGAGCGTGAGCTCGGCGAGCTGCCGGATCGTGAACTCGCCGGGGTTGCCGATGTTCACCGGGCCCACGAAGTCATCGGGCCCGTTCATCATGCGGATCATGCCCTCGACCAGGTCGTCGCGGTAACAGAAGCTGCGGGTCTGGGCGCCAGTGCCGAAGATCGTGATCGGCTCGCCGGAGAGCGCCTGCCGGATGAAGTTGGAGACGACGCGGCCGTCGTAGGGATGCATCCGCGGCCCGTAGGTGTTGAAGATCCGCACGATCCGCACGTTCACGCCGTTGGAGCGGTGGTAGTCCATGAACAGCGTCTCGGCGGCCCGCTTCCCCTCGTCGTAGCAGGCTCGCGGGCCGATCGGGTTGACGGCGCCGCGGTAGCTCTCGGGCTGTGGGTGTACCTCCGGATCGCCGTAGACCTCGCTGGTGGAGGCCTGCAGCACCTTCGCCCGGCACCGCTTCGCCATGCCGAGCATGTTGATCGCACCCATCACCGACGTCTTCATCGTCTTGATCGGGTTGTACTGGTAGTGGCCGGGGGCGGCGGGACAGGCGAGGTTGTAGATCTCGTCGACCTCGAGCCACAGCGGGTGGATGACGTCGTGTCGCAGCAGCTCGAAGTTGCCGCAGCCGAGCAGGTGGGCCACGTTGGTCTTCTGGCTGGTGAAGAAGTTGTCGACGCAGATGACGTCGTGCCCCATGGCCACGAGCCGCTCGCAGAGATGGCTGCCGAGGAAGCCGGCGCCGCCGGTGACGAGGATTCGCTTGAGCGAGGGCATGGGGGCGTTCCGGGGACCGAGGAAGTGCGTGGGATGAGCTATATAAACACGCCGCGGCCGCTCTGTCACGGGCGGATGTTCGGCCAGGCGAAGGTCCGGGGCCGCCCGCACCCTTCGCCGGACGTTCGCTTCGGCCTTCCCGGCCTCCGCTCACTCCATGCTGACTGCGCTCCGCCATCCATGGCTCCGCTTGTCAGCAAGGCCGGCTCCAGGGTGCAGACAGCCCCGGACACCGAAAGTCTCGTCGTGAAGGCTGCTGCTCCCCTCGCGGTGGCGCGCGACGGAACATGCTTCAGTCCGGGCCGTTCAAGGCGGTAGATTGCCGGTTTCTGTCTGGTTACTCATGTCTGCCGCTGAAGGTGCCGGGGTTGCCCATGCCCCGTCGCCGGACGTTCGCTTCGGCTATCCTGGCCTCCGCTCTCTCGAAGCTGACTTCGCTTCGCCATCCATGGCTCCGCTCGTCAGCTACGCCGGCTCCCGGGGCACGGGCAACCCCTCGCGGGTACAACGAACAAAGACACGAGGACAGGTTCAGGACAGCTTCACTTTCAGGACGAGTCCTGAAAGATTGTGTTTCCTCATAGTGGCGTGCCGTTCTTCGGAGGTGTTTTGATGGATCGCAGGTGTGGAATCTTGGCCGTGGTTTTTTCCATCGCGGCGTTGCTGGCGTCTGTCTGTGCGGGCCAAGCCGTGGCCGCGCCGAACGTGATCATTTTCTATGCCGACGACCTCGGCTGGGGTGAGCTCGGCTGCCAGGGCAGCAAGGACATTCCCACACCCCACATCGACTCGATCGCAAACAACGGCATCCGCTGCACGCAGGGCTACGTCGCCGCCACCTACTGCAGCCCGTCGCGGGCCGGGCTGATGACGGGCCGCTACCCCACGCGGTTTGGGCACGAAAACAACGCCGTCGCTGGCGAGAGGAGCGGCACGGGACTGTCGCTCCGCGAGGTCACGCTGCCCAGCCGGCTCAAGTCGCTGGGCTACGACACGGTGTGCATCGGCAAGTGGCACCTCGGCTTCGGCCCGGAATACCGGCCGACGGCCCGCGGCTTCGACGAGTTCTACGGCACGCTCGCCAACACGCCCTTCTTCCATCCCACAAACTTCATCGACTCGCGGAAGTCGCCAGAGGTGGTGAAGGTCCAGGAGGACTCCTTCTACACGACCGACGCCTACGCCCAGCGGGCGGTCGAGTGGCTCGAGGCCCGCAAGGACAAGCCCTGGCTGCTCTACCTGCCGTTCAACGCGCAGCACGCGCCGCTCCAGGCGACGCAGAAGTACCTCGACCGGTTCGCGGGCATCGCCGATCAGAAGCGGCGGACGTTCGCGGCGATGCTGTCGGCGATGGACGACGCCGTGGGCCGGGTGATGGCGGCCGTGCGGGCGCGAGGCCAGGAGGAGAACACGCTCGTCTTCTTCATCGCCGACAACGGCGGACCGACGCAGGGCACGACCTCGCAGAACGGGCCGCTGCGGGGCTTCAAGATGACTACCTTCGAGGGCGGCCCCCGCGTGCCGTTCATCGTGCAGTGGAAGGGCCGGCTGCCGGCGGGCAAGACCTACGACCTGCCGGTGATGAACCTCGACGTGGCGCCGACGATTCTCGCGGCCGCCGGTAAGCCGATCGACGCGGCCGAGAAGCTCGACGGCGTCGATCTGCTGCCGTTCCTCACGGCGAAGGCGACGGGGCAGCCGCACGAGACGATGTTTTGGCGGTTCGGCGACCAATGGGCCGTCCGCAGCGGCGACTGGAAGCTCGTGGTATCGAAGGGGGGCAGCGGCACACCGGAGCTCTACAACCTCGCCGCGGACGTGGGCGAGAAGACCGATCTTGCGGCGAGCGAACCGGCGCGGGCCGCGGAGCTCCAGAAGCTCTACGACGGCTGGAACGCCCAGCAGGCGGAGCCGACGGTCCGCGAGAACGACAAGGGACCGAAGCGGCAGCGGAAGGCCGCCCGTCGGGGCAAGCCAGCGGCGCGAAAGGCCGTCGCCAGCGAGGTGTCCTGACGACGCCCGGCGCCGGTTAGCGGCCGAGTTCCGAGAGGTACCGGACGAGGTCGGCGAGCTCGTCGCGGCTGAGCGTGTCGACGAGACCGGCGGGCATGAGCGACGTGCCGGCCGACTCCTCGTCGACGGCGGCCAGGGGAATCGCCACCTCCTTGCCCGTGGCGTCGCGGAGCACTATTTCGTCGCCGCTCCGCGACACCTGGATGCCCGTGATCACCCGGCCCTCGTCGGTCTGGACGACGAGCGTGTGGTAGCCCTCCTTCACGTGCTTCGCCGGCTCGAACAGCGACTCCACGATGTAGTCGAGGGGGCTCGACGCACCGATCGCCGTGAGGCTCGGGCCGACGCGGCCCCCCTCCCGCTCGATTCGGTGGCACGACGCGCACTTGAGCGATTCCCGGGCGTAAATCGCCGCGCCTCGCTCGACATTGCCCTTCGTCCGGACCAGTTCGAAGAATGAGTCGAGCTCCGCCGGAGTCATCGCGTGGGCCGACCTGCCCGGCCGCGGGATGGCCGTACCCGCCCGCTCGAGTGCCGCCGCCAGTGCCGCGGCAAGCGCGGGGGATTCCCGGCCCGCCGCGTCGGCCGCCGCCTGCCCCGCCTTGAGTGCCGCGACGGGCACCGCTGCGGGCGACTTGTCGATGGCTGTGGCGAGCGCCGAGGGGCCGTGCGCGGCGGCAAGAAATGCCCGGTAGACGGCGGCCTGATCTGTTTCGTCGCGGCTCCGTGCCAGGAACGACACGGCCGCCGCGGCCGCCGCTTCGGGCGACTTCGGCACGAGCGCGGCGATCGCCGCCGCCGCATAAGGACCGGGCTCGACATCCTGCGAACAGAACCCGAGCAGGGCGTCACGGGCGGCGTCGCCCGGAACCGCTCCGAGCGCCGTGATCGCGGCGGTGCGGACCTCCCGCGACCGTGACGCGGCCCGCGCGACCGCGGCCAGTTCGTCGGCGGCGCCCGCCACCTGCCAGGCTGCCGTCGCCTCGATCGCGCGGGTGGCGCAGGCGTCGTCGGGTGATGCCACGAGCCGCTCGACCGCCGCGAGGTCGCCGGCGGGAATAGCGCGACGGCGGCGGTGGGCCTCGAGCAGATCGCCGAGCAGCGACGTGGCCCGCCCCGGAGGCGTGTCAGGAGCGGTGGCGACGTCGACGGCGAGCCGCATCTCGTCGGGGCTGCCGAGCCTGGCGATCGCGGCGAGCGCCGCGGGCCGGTCGGCGTCGGGGATCCTACCGGCGCGGAGGGCGGCGACGATCCGCGGCACCGCAGCCGATGCCTCGGCCGCCGACGTCGCAAAAATGACGCGAGAGATCTTGCCGCCGTCGTCGAAGCTGCCGTCGAGCACGGCGGGCAGCCAGGCATCGACGAGCTCGCGAGCCGCGAGCCAGACGGAATAGTCGAGGGCGTCATCCCGCGGCCGGTCGACCGCCTCGAGCGCGAGCTCTGCAGCGTGCTTGCCGCCGAGCGTTGCCAGGGCCCGCACTGCTTCAAGCCGCACGAGCGGCGACTCGTCCCTCACGGCCGGCGCGAGCAGGGCCACCGGATCATCGAGCCGCTCCGCCCAGTCGCAGACGACCCGCGCAGCGGCGGCGCGGGCCCGCGGGTCGGCCGAGCCGAGCACCTGCGCGAGCAGGCCGGCGTCGACGTCGGCCGCGCTGCCGCGGTCGAGACTCTGCCGCAGCCAGAGCGCCTCGAGCTGGAGCCGCGGAAAATCGGCCGCCGTGCGATCGAGCGCCGCGAGCCAGATCGCCAGCTCAGGGACGACCTTCTCCGAACCGCGAGCCACGAGCATGCGACGGGCCATGTCGCGGGCGTGGGGCTCCGGTGAACTGAATTGGCCGAGCAGCTCGGCGACGGAGAGCCGCGTGAAGTCGACCCGCGGCACGAGCGGCCGGCCCTTCGCTGTCACCCGCCAGATGCGGCCGTGGGTGCGGTCCCGCCGCTCATCGCGGAAGTCGACTTCGCCGTGCTGGATGATCGGGTTGTACCAGTCGGCGATGTAGAGCGAGCCGTCGGGCCCCATCTTCATGTCGATGGGGCGGAACGTCACCCGCCGCGAATGGATGAGGTCGGGCAGCTGCTCGCTCGTGAAACCGGAGCCCTGCTCGGCCAGCCGGTAGCGGCAGACGCGGTTGGCCCGGAAGTCGGCCGTGACGAGCTGGCCGGCCGCGTCGGCGGGCAGGTGACGGCCGCCGAGAAACTCGAGGCCGCAGTACTTCGGGCTGCCGGGGTTCATGCCGTGGAGGATCCGCGGCGTGCCCACGGCGGTGAAATAGGCCGCGCCGGGGAAGCCATAGTTGATCCCCTCGCTTCCCGCGCCGTCGGTCACCAGCGACCGGCCCCAGGGATCGAAGGCGTGGCCCCACGCGTTCACCCAGCCGCGGGCGAAGACGTCGAGCGCGAGGGAGTCGGGCTCGAACCGCCAGATGCCGCCGCCATTGAGCCGGCGAACGCCCCGCGGCGTCTCCACGTGGCTGTGGATGTAGATCGACTGGTTGAAGTAGAGCCGGGCGTCGGGGCCCCAGCGAAACGTGTGGATGAGGTGGTGAGTGTCCTCCGTGCCGAAGCCCGAGAGTACGACCCGCCGCGCGTCGGCTCGGCCGTCGCCGTCGGTGTCAGCCAGGTGCACGAGCTCCGTGCTGTTGGCGACGTAGGCCGCCGCGCCGCCGGAGAAGCGGTGGTCCGGCAGCACCGCCGTCGGCATGAGCAGGCCGTCGGCAAACACGGTCGACGCATCGGCGCGGCCGTCTTCGTCGCGGTCTTCCAGGATCGTGACCGTGTCGTTGGCGACCTCGCCCGGCCGGATCTGCGGATAGATGCTCGACGACGACACCCACAGCCGGCCCTGCGGATCGAAGTTGATCTGCAGCGGCTTGGCGATGAGCGGATCGGCTGCGAACAGGCTCACCTCGTAGCCTTCGGCCACGTCCATGGCGGCCAGCTCCGCGGCCGGGTCGGGCAGCGGGATCTCCTTGAGGCTTCGCTGCGCCGAGGCCGATCGCGGCCAGGCCAGGAGCAGGCCGGTGCACAGGAGCAACGCCATGACTCGGTCAATCCGTCCGCTCATGGCTGGGTGCTCCCCCTGGCCACCGCACGCACCCGCTCCTCCGCCGTCGCCACCAGCGGATCGAACTGCGAGATCTCGACCGCGTTGTTGCCCTGTTCGTGACTGCGGAAGAGAAAGATGTAGGTCTCGTTGGCCGGCCGCCAGCGGTGGAAGAAAAGCCGGTTCTTCTCGACGACGAGCTTCCGCAGGGCCGCCGACGCGGATGCGAAGTCGGGCGGCAGCCTGCGGCCGCTTGCCCGGACGAACGCCTCGGCGGCGGCGGCGTAGCCCGAATCCGAGAGATGGACGCCGTTTTCGGTACGGGCCGAGCCGGCGGCCGTGGGACCTGCCGGCTCGGCGAAGAGGTCGACGAGACCGGTCCGCTGCGCCGCCGCCACCTCGCGGATGGCCTGGCAGTAGGGGGCGAGTGCCGCGTTGCGGGCGTCGGCGTCGGTGGTCTCGAACCGGTGGGGCGTCACGAGCACGAGCCGGATCTCGGCGGGCTGCCGTTCGCCGGCGGCGGCCACGGCACGCGTCGATCGCAGGTCGGCGCAGAGTTTTTCGAGCTGGCTGCGAAACGCCGGCAGCCCGGCCGCTCCCCGGTATGACTCGTTGCGGCCGTAGGCGACGAACACGAGCGTGGGTGCGAGATCCTTCACCAGAGCGAGCATCCGGGCATAGCCCTTCGCAGGCTGGTCGAACACGCCCCGCGACTCCGCCCAGACCGTGTCGCCACTCCAGCCGAGGTTGCGGAACGTGACCGCCGCCTCGGGGTGCGCGGCCACGAGCGCCGTCTCGATGAAGCCGCGATCCCCTTCCCGCTCGACGAAGGCGTCGCCGAGCAGGACGACCCGGTCGCCGTCCCAGAGCGACCAGCTGCCGGGCGCCGCGGCTGCGGTGGACGACGTGACGGCCTGGGACGTGACGGCCTGGGACGTGACGGCCTGGGCGGTCGCCTCACCCGCCGTCAGCCCCGTCACTGCGACGATGAAAACCCTGCACAGCAACCGCGCGCGGCTCGAGAGGCGGCGGCAGGAGCGGACACGGTCGGCGGGCATCTGGCGGTGCTTCCTGGCGGTCTGGCGAGATGGTAGTGTACCGCGGCTCGGTCCTTGGGTTCGGTCGTCCGGCGCCGGACGCGTTCCCGCCGGTCGTGCCCTGTGCGAGATCACAGCATGTCAGTCAGCCGTCGCCGTGCCATCCAGGCCGCGTCCGCCCTCGGTGCCGCCGTCGCGGCGCCGTCCGCATTCATCCCTGCAGCCGAAGGAGCTCCGCCGATGAAGGGTCGCATCAACCATTCGCTCGTCTACTGGTGCTACAACCTGATGGGCGACAAGTGGGACATCGAGAAGATGTGCCAGGTCGCCAAGGAGCTCGGCTGCAAGTCGATCGAGCTGGCCGACACCGAGCTCTGGCCCACGCTCAAGAAGCACGGCCTCACCTGTGCCCTCGCCCCCAACGGCATGCCCGGCGCGCCCTTCATGAAGGGCTTCAACAACCCCCGCTACCAGCCGGAGGTCATCGAACGGACCTCGAAGATGATCGACGACTGCGCAGCGGCCGGCTTTCCCGCCGTGATCGCCTTCAACGGCTACAAGTGGCGGGATGCCGAAGACCCCAAGAGCGGCGAGATCTCGCTGGCCGAGGGGGCCGACAACTGCGTGAAGGGCCTCAAGCAGATCGCCGGCCACGCCGAGAAGAAGGGGGTCACGATCTGCCTCGAGCACCTCAACTCTCGCGACGGTACGCATCCGATGAAGGGGCACCCGGGCTACCAGGGCGACGACGTCGACTACGTGGCGGGCATCGTCCGTCGCGTCGGCTCGCCGCGGGTCAAGATGCTGTTCGACGTCTACCACGTCTCGGTGATGAACGGCGACGTGATCCGCCGCATGGAGGAGTGCAAGGACGTGATCGGCCACGTGCACACCGCCGGCAACCCCGGCCGCGGCGAGCTCGACGACAATCAGGAGATCAACTATCCGCCGGTCATGCGGAAGCTGGTCGACATCGGCTACAAGGGCTACGTGGGCCACGAGTTCATCCCCACCCGCGACCCGCTGGCCGGACTGAAGCAGGCCGTGAGCCTCTGCGACGTGTGACGCGGTGCCCGGTTCACTCGCGTGCCAGCAGCGATCCTGGGCACGCGGCGGTGCGCTTCTGCCGCACCGCATACCGGGAGCGCAGCGGCCTCAAGCCGCGTCACGGGTCTGCGGTTCGGGGCTGCCCGTGCCCCGTCGCCGGACGTTCGCTGCGGCCCTCCAGGCCTCCGCTCACTCGAAGCTACCTGCGCTTCGCCCTCCGGGCTGCGTTGGTCAGCTCACGCCGGCTCTCGGGACACGGGCAGCCCCTCACGGATGCTGCATGAGTGAGTCGTTGGCGATCGCTGCACACGGCATCGATCCCGTTCAGCCAGCCGCTGCTCGCCGCACCAGCACGATCCGCAGGTCGGCGACGTTCGTGCCGGTGGGGCCGGTGCGGACGAGGCCGCCGGCAGCGTCGAGGAGCGGCTGGGCGTCGCAGCGGGCCAGCGCCCGCGGCACGTCGAGCTGCGACCGATCGATCGCAGCGGCGACGGCCGCGTCGATGCAGCCGCCGGCCGCGTCGGTGGGTCCGTCCTCGCCGTCGGTGCCGATGCTGGCCACGAGCAGGCCATCGGGCCAGCAGTCGCATTGGCTGCGCACCGCGGCGAAGGCCGCGAGCGCCGTCTGCGGGTTGCGGCCGCCGCGGCCGTGGTCGGCGGGCACCGTCACGGTCGCCTCGCCCCCCTCGATCAGCGCCCGTGGTGCACTTGCCGAGGCGCAGGTCGCCAGCGCCTCCCGGGCGAGCCGCAGGCCCACCGCATCGGCCGAGACTGTCGCGGGGTCGGCGGCGTGGCGGATCGCGACGTCGTAGCCGCGCCGCCGGGCCTCGTCCGCCGCGGCGTCGACGGCGGTCGCATTGGTGCCCAGCAGCAGGTGGCTCACCCGGCAGCCAGCGGGCGTGATCCATACGCCGTCGCCGGTGTGCGGCGCGGCGGGCATGCAGGGGCCCGACGCGATCACGTCGAGGTCGTCGCCGACCACGTCGGAGATCGCCAGCACGACGAGCCGCCCGGCCATGCAGGCGCGGGCCAGGCCGCCCCCCTTCACGCGGCTGAGCTCCCGCCGCGCCGCGTTGAGCGTGGCGATGTCGGCGCCCGACTCCGACAGCCGGCGGGTGAGGGCGATCTTGTCGTCGAGCGTGGCCCCCTCGCGGGGCGCCGCCAGGAGTGCCGAGCCGCCGCCGGTGACCACCGCGATCACGAGGTCGCGGGGGCCGAGCGACCGCACGAGGTCGAGCATCTCGAGCGTGGCCCGCACCACGGCCGGCGTGGGGAGGTTGGCCGCCGCCGGCCTGGTTTCGCGGACCTCGATCCGAGCGAGCGTGCGGCCGCAGCCCTCTGGCACGCTCACCAGTCCCGTCACGCGATGCCGCTCGATCGCCGCGGGGCCGAGCAGCCGCTCGATGCCCGCCGCCAGGCCCGCCGCCGCCTTGCCGCCCCCCACCACCACGATCCGGTCCACCTCGGCGAGCGAGACCGGCGGGTCGAGCGGCCGGCCGCCACAGAGCATCCGGCCCGCCGCGTCGACAGCGAGCCGAGCCGCCACGAGCGACTCCGGCTGCACGGCGCGAATGCCGGCCGTCCAGATCGCTGCGGCGTCGTCACGCACCATCGTCGCGTCCGCCCAGGGCGTGCGGGTTCTTCGGGTCGAACCGCGACAGGTCGATGCCGCCCCGGGCCTCCTCCTCGAGGAGCTTGAGCCGCATCTCGATCCGCTCCAGCCGCCGCGCCATCATTGCGGGGGTCTCCATACCCGAGGCGAACGGCACGGGCCGCGGCACGGCGGGATAGCCGAGCTGCCGCTGCAGGGCCGCGAAGAAGAAGAGCGGGTCCTTGCCGCGGTTGGCCCGCGCGATCCGCCCCTCCTTGTCGCCGAAGAGGATCACCCGGTCGGGCGCGGGCTCCTCGAGGCCGGCGAGCATCGCGCTGCGCTGTTCGACCCGCCAGTATTCGGGGCTGCGGACGTAGACCATGTCGGCGAGGTCGATCAGGCCCACCTGTCGGGCCACGGTGCGGATCCATCCCTGCCAGGCGTCGTCGAAGATGTCGTCGTCGGCCACGGCCTCCATGCCGCGGGCGTAGTCGAGCCGGTTCCGCGACAGGCACTCGAAGCGGTAGAAGAACAGCCCCTGTGGCGTGGCTCCCTCCCCGCGGTAGCCCGCCTCGCGCTCGAGGATCGCCAGGCCGGTGCGGAGGTCGAATCGCCCCCCCTCCTGCTCAGCCGCCTCCATGACGAACGTCTGGAACGCCGCGAAGTAGTGCTTCAGCCGGGCCATCGCCGTCGACAGCGTGCCGACGAGCTTCAGCTCGCTGACCATGTATTCGATCGCCATCGGCAGCTTCGACGTGGCCAGCACCTCCTGGCCGATGGCCAGGAGCGCCTCCTGGGTGGAGGAGCCGCCCGCGATCCGCTCCGAGAGCGCCCGGAACAGATGGGCCTGTTCGATGTATTCCTCACGGTCGAGCATCGCGGGCCTGTTTCGGTGGCGAAATCGTCGTATGCGCGGCGGGGGCGGCTCGGCCGCCGGCGTTCCCATCCTATAATCGGAGCCGGAGACAATCGCCCATGGCAGACCAGTTTTCTTCGATCGACGCCGCGGTCGCCGCCATCCGGGACGGCAGGATGGTGATCGTCGTCGACGCGGAGGACCGGGAGAACGAGGGGGATTTCGTATGCGCCGCCGAGAAGGCGACCTCCGACATCGTCAACTTCATGATCCGGCACGGCCGCGGCCAAGTCTGCATGCCGATCCTGCCGGACGTGGCCCGGCGGCTCGAGCTGCCCCAGATGGTGCAGACCAACTCCACTCCGCTGGGCACGGCGTTCACCGTGCCGGTCGACCACCGCACCGCGCGGACGGGGATCACGGCGGCCGAACGGGCCGACACGATCGCGGCCATCATGGATCCCGCCAGCGTGCCCGCCGACTTCGTGCGGCCGGGCCACCTCTTCCCGCTCCTGGCCAAGGAAGGCGGCGTGCTGCGGCGGGCCGGCCATACCGAGGCGGCGATCGACCTGGCGCGGATGGCGGAGCTGCAGCCGGCGGGTGTGCTCTGCGAGATCCTCGACGACTCGGGCAACCGGGCCGACCGGGCGGCGCTCTTCGCGCTGGCCCGCGAGCACGGCCTGGAGATCATCTCCATCGAGCAGCTCATCCGTCACCGCCGGCAGCGAGAGAAGCTCGTGCACCGCATCGCCGAGGCCGACCTGCCGACACGGTGGGGACGCTTCCGCGTGATCGCCTACGGCGTGCAGTACGAGCCGCAGCAGCCGATCGTGCTCGTGCTGGGCGACGTGGCCCAGGCCCGCGACCCGCTCGTGCGGCTGCACTCGTCGTGCTTCACCGGTGACCTGCTCGACAGCCTGCGGTGCGACTGCGGCGACCAGCTGCATATGGCCCTCGACATGATCGGCCGCGAGGGCGCCGGTGTGCTCGTCTACCTGCCGCAGGAGGGCCGCGGCATCGGACTCGTGGAAAAGATCCGCGCCTACGAACTGCAGGACCGGGGGCTCGACACGGTCGAGGCCAACCTCGCCCTCGGCTACAAGGCCGACTCCCGCGACTATGGCGTCGGCATCCAGCTGCTCAAGGACCTTGGCCTGCGGCGGGTCCGCCTGCTCACGAACAACCCCAAGAAGACAGACGCCTTCATCTACGGCGGCTTCGACCTGGAGGTCGTCGACCAGGTGCCGATCCTGCCGCCGGTGCACGAGTTCAACGAGCGCTACCTGGCGACCAAGCGTGAGAAGCTCGGCCACCGCTTCCCCGAGGCCCGCTAGATGGCGAGCGACGCGGGCGGCTGGCGGTTCGACAACTCATACGCCCGACTGCCGGCGCCGCTCTTCTCGCGCGTGGAACCGCAGCCGGTGCGGCGGCCGCGGCTGGCGGTGTTCAACGTGCGGCTGGCGACCGACCTCGGTCTCGATCCGCAGGCCCTCGCGGGCGAGGCCGGCGCGGCGGTTTTCTCCGGCAACGCGCTGCCACCCGGGGCGGAGCCGATCGCGCAGGCCTACGCTGGCCACCAGTTCGGGCACTTCGTCAATCTCGGCGACGGCCGCGCGATCCTCCTGGGCGAGCAGATCACGCCCGCGGGCCGCCGCGTCGACATCCAGCTCAAGGGTGCCGGGCGGACGCCGTATTCGCGCAGCGGCGACGGCCGGGCGGCGCTGGGGCCGATGCTGCGCGAGCATGTCATCGGCGAGGCGATGCACGCGCTGGGCATCCCGACCACCCGCAGCCTCGCCGTGGCCGCGACCGGCGAGGCGGTGCTGCGTGAGGAGCCGCTGCCGGGTGCCGTGCTCGTGCGGGTGGCGACCAGCCACATCCGCGTGGGCACGTTCCAGTTTGCCGCGGCGATCGGCGACGCGGCGGCCCTGCAGGCGCTCCTCGCCCACGCCATCGCGCGGCACGACCCCGAGCTGGCCGCCGCCGACGAGCCGGCGCTGGCCCTGCTCGACGCCGTCGTCGGGCGGCAGGCGGCGCTCGTCGCGAAGTGGCTGCTGGTGGGCTTCGTCCACGGCGTGATGAACACCGACAACATGGCCGTCTCCGGCGAGACGATCGACTACGGCCCCTGTGCCTTTCTCGACGCCTACGATCCGGCGACGGTGTTCAGCTCGATCGACCGGCAAGGCCGCTACGCCTACGGCAACCAGCCGGGCATCGCCCACTGGAACCTCGCCCGCCTCGCCGAGAGCCTGCTGCCGGCGGTGCGGGGCGACGAGCAGGCGGGGCTCGCGGCCGCCGAGGAGGTGCTCGCGACATTTCCGGCGCGGTTCGAGCGGGAGTTCGTCGCCGGCCTGCGGTCGAAGCTCGGGCTCGTCACGGTCGAAGAGGGCGACGCGGCGCTCGGCCGGCGGCTGCTCGACTGCATGCAGGCATCGCGGGCCGACTTCACCGCCACGTTCGCGGCGCTGGCCGACCTCGCGGAGGTCGCAGCTGCGCCGCAGGCGGGCGACGCCGCGCCGATCGACACCGCGGCCTTCCACGACTGGCGGCGCGAGTGGACGGCGCGACTGGGCCGCCAGCCATGTGCGCCGGCGGACGCGGCGGCCGTCATGCGGCGGAGCAATCCCTTCGTGATCCCGCGGAACCACCGGGTCGAGGAGGCGCTCGCCGCCGCGCAGGGGGGCGACATGGCGCCGCTGGAATCGCTGCTCGCGGCGGTGCAGGAGCCGTTCGTCGCGACACCTGCCAATGAGCCCTACCGGCAGGGGCCTCCCGCCGGCTGCGGCCTGTACCGCACCTTTTGCGGCACCTGAACCGCCGCCGCCGCCGCCGCCGATGATTTGCCCCCGGGTGGGCGGCAGGCTAGCCTTCACCCTCGATGGGGGTCGCACGCGATCGAGCGAGAGCGACGTTGCTCGGTGTTGCGGAGGATCTGTTCATGCAG
>JBIJCD010000027.1:0-17088 GCA_044344895.1 Pirellulales bacterium
GCAAAAGTCTCGTCGCGTGGGCCGAGGCGGCCCAAAGCTCCTCGAGCGTTCGCCGACCCCTCGCCTGCGTCTCCAGGTTTGCCAAGTCGTCGCTCCAGCGAAACCAGATGCGCTCTAGCGGGCTGCGGGCGGCGCCGGCTGGGCCGACTCGGGCTTCTTCGGCAGCGGATTGAGGTCGATCCAGACCTCGTCGCCGACCGCGATCCGCTCGAGCGGCTGCGGGCTGAACTCGACCGTCAGGCTGCCGCTGACGCGGTCCCAAAGCACCTGCGTGATCGTGCCGACGATCTTCGTCGCCCCACCCTCCGTCCTGTAGACGTGATCCCCCAGGGCGACCTGCGGCCGCACGGTGAGCCCGCCGTCCTTGCCGACGTGCGCCGGCGTGTCGCCCAGATACTTCGAGTCGTGGCTGTCGATCACCTCGAAGGAAAACTTCGTCCCATGTGGCGGCCGCGGCAGGTCGGCGTGCGAGTCGGCCGCGTCGGCCGGCTGAACCGCCACGAGGAACATGGCCCCCGCGGTGAGCCATGCGAGCATGGCCGAACGCGATTCCGACGTGCGGCCCGCTGGAGACGAAGGGAGGCGATGGGCAGGGGGGCTGGTGGGCATGGTCATGGAATCCTTCGCGGTGAAACTGGGGGCGATCGCGGGCCGTGGCCGCGCCAGCGGAGGCGAGGCTGCACGGCCGCCGTTTTTCTCCTATGCTCGTTTTTCTCCGATTCCGGCCATTCGGGCAACTCATGCATCTCATGCATCACGCGCATCCACGACCGCTGCTCGCCGAGTGCTTCGGCACTTTCTGCCTCGTCTTCGCCGGCACGGGCGCGATCGTCGTCGACCAACTGACCGGCGGGGCCGTCACGCACCTGGGCGTGTCGCTCGTGTTCGGCCTGATCGTGCTGGCGATGATCTACACCTTGGGGGACGTGTCTGGCTGCCACCTGAACCCCGCCGTCACGCTCGGCTTCTGGGCCGCCCGCCGGTTTCCGGGCCGTGGTGTCGCGGCCTACGTCGCGGCCCAGTGCGCGGGGGCGATCCTCGCCAGCCTCGCGCTCAAGCTCATGTTTCCCGCCGCCACCACCCTGGGGGCCACGCTGCCCGCCGGCAGCGACGGCCAGTCGTTCGTGATGGAGTTCATCCTCACGCTCATGCTCATGGTGGTGATCCTCGGCGTGTCGAGCGGCGCGAAGGAGAAGGGCCTCATGGCCGGGGTGGCCGTGGGCGGCCTCATCGCCCTCGAGGCCGCCTTCGCCGGTCCGGTGAGCGGCGCCTCCATGAACCCGGCCCGGTCGCTGGGGCCGGCGCTCGTGTCCTCCCGGCTCGACCACCTCTGGATCTACCTGGCCGCGCCGGTCGCCGGCGCCGCCGCCGGCGTGCTGATCGACCGCTGCATCCGCGGACCGGGCCAGGCTCCCCCACCGGACGATCCCTCATGAAGACGGTGCTCTTTGTCTGCGTAGAAAACTCCAATCGCAGCCAGATGGCCGAGGCCTTCGCCCGCATCCACGGTGGCCACCGGGTCGTCGCGGCCAGCGCCGGCTCCCGCCCCTCCGGCCGGATAAACCCCAAGGCGATCGAGGCGATGCGGGAACTGGGCTACGACCTCTCCGCGCACACCTCGAAGGGCCTCGACGCCTTCAACGGGCGGCCCATCGACGTGGCCGTCACGATGGGCTGCGGCGACGAGTGCCCGCTCGTGCTGGCCGGTCGGCGGGAGGACTGGAAGATCCCCGACCCGCGGGACATGACGCCGGAGGAGTTTCGCGGCGTCCGCGACCTGATCGATCGCAAGGTCAGGGATCTCCTCGCCTCGCTCGACGCACCCGCCTGAGGAGACCGCCATGAACGTCCGCGAATTCCGCACGCTGCTCGAGGCCCATCCCGGCATGAAGATGCACTTCATGCTCCCCGACAAGGCCTTCGTGCCCTCCCACTACCACATCACCGAGGTGGGCCGCGTGCAGAAGGACTTCATCGACTGCGGCGGCACGGTGCGGTCGACTGCTTCGTGCGTGCTGCAGGTGTGGGTCGCCCACGACGTGGAGCATCGGCTCGAGTCGACGAAGCTGGCGAAGATCCTGGAGATCGCGCGGCCGCTCCTGCAGTCGGACGACCTGCCGGTGGACGTGGAATATGAAGACGCGGTCGTGTCGCAATACCCGATCGGCGGCGCGGAGATCACGCCCGGCGGGATCCTCTTTTATCTCGGCACGAAGCACACCGCCTGCCTCGCCCCCGACAAGTGCGGCGTCGACGGAAAGGGCTGCTGCTGATCCGCTCGCGCGGTGGCTCCGGGATGCCGATGCCCCGTCGCCGGACGTTCGCTCCGGCCTTCCAGGCCTTCGCTCTCTCGATGCTGCCTGCGCTCCGCGATCCATGGCTCTGCTGGTCAGCAACGCCGGCTCTCAGGGCATCGGCACCCCTCGGTATCAACAACCGCGTCACGACGCCATGCTCACGGCCGCGGCCGGATCCCGCGTGGCCTTCCCGATACGAGCCGCCACGAGTCCGCTGCTCACGCCACCTGCGGCGCAGGCAGCGCGTGCTTGGGCAGCTTGTTGCCCGCGGCGTCGGTGACGAGGCCACCGTAGCAGAGGCAGGCCTTGATCGGGGCTGTGAGGTCGCCCGTGCCCGCCTCCTCGGCCGTGAACACGTGCGCGTAGGTGAGCCGGTTCGTACCGCTTCCCTCCCTGTATTGTGCCAGGAGCGTCGTGCCGCGGAACGTGAACTGCACCTGCGGCAGTGTGCCGTTGACCGGCTTCACGTACATCGGTGCGGCGAACTGGATCACCCACACCACCTCCTGCCCCGCTACCGCCGTGAAGCTCGCGGCCTGCGGTCCCTCCAGCCGCGTCGCCGCGTCGCGGGTCGCATCCCATTCGAACGAGATGGCCACCGGCGTCGAAGCGTTGCCCGCCACGTCGACCTGGCGGACGAGCCAGCGATTCGGGCCCGGCTGTGGCTGGTACCCGCCCCAGACGGCCGTCAGCGGATCCCACGCCCCGTCGTCGCGGCTGTACTGGATGACGCCACCCCTCTCGCCACCGGTCACAGTGACCGCCGCCGCCGACGTGATCCCATCGGTGGCCGACAGGCCTGTGTCGGCGGTGAGCTTCACCGTCACGGCCGCGACGCTGCGGTCGAGGGTGAAGAAGAACGCCCGGCTCCACCGCTGCGGCCGGCCGTCGGCCTCGATCACCCGCGCGTAGATTCGATGCCGGCCGTCGGCGCCGATGCCCTGCGGCACGAACGTGTTGCCACCCACCATCGCCGCCGTCTGCACCGGCCCCTTGTCGACCACGTATTCCAGCCGTTGGCCGGCCGTGAGGCTGCGGTCGAGCAGGAGCGTTGGATCGAACGTGAGCCGGTCGGTGCGGCTGGTGCCCGTGTCGTTGGCCAGGCCGACCGCCACGGCGCAGACCGTCCGCGGCTCGAGCGGCTCGACCACGAACCGTGTCTGTTCGGGCAGGCGGCGAGCACGGCGATCGCGAGGCATCGGACAGTCCTCGAGGAAACCAGCGGTGCGATCCGGGGCCGCACGCGGACCGCGTCCCGCAGCCCGAGCACGTGCGCCAAAACATGTATCGGCGAGACGCGACCGGAGGGGCCGCCCGGCCGCCCCCGCCCGAAAAGACGACGCAAACTGCCTGCACCCTGTCCTCGGCATCCACCGCCATCCATACTTTTCGGCCGAGGCCCGCCTGCTCGGCAGCCCCTCCGCACCCTTCCCGCTCGCACCAGTCACGTGGCGACACCGCATCCGACGGACGAAAGACCGCTCTTCCAGCTCGACGGCGTCGGCTTCGCCCGCTCGGGCCGCGACATCCTGGCCGACGTCGACTGGCGGATCGCACCGGGCGAGCGGTGGGCGGTGCTCGGCCCCAACGGCTGCGGCAAGTCGACGCTGCTGAAGCTCGCTATCGGCATGCTCTGGCCGACGACGGGCTCGATCCTGCGCCAGGGCGAGGAATACATCGATCTGCCCGCCTTCTGGAGCCGCATCGGCTGGATCACCGACACCGTCGCCGGCCAGATCCCCGCCGACGAGCCCGCCCGCGACACCGTGCTGTCGGGCAAGTTCGGCCAGCTGGGGCTCAAGCTCTTCCACGGCATGTCGCTCTCCGCCGCCGATCATGACGCTGCCGCCTGCACGCTCGAGCGGCTCGGCTGCGGCCCGCTCGCCGACCGGCCGTTCGGTGTGCTCTCGCAGGGCGAGCGGCGCAAGGTGCTGGTCGCCCGCGCGCTCCTCGCCGATCCGCTCTGCCTCGTGCTCGACGAGCCGTGCGACGGGATGGATCCCGGCGCCCGCGAGCGGTTTCTCGCCTGGCTCGGCGGCTGCCTGCGCCAGGCCTCCGGCCCCGCCACGATCCTCGTCACGCACCACATGGAGGAGATCCTGCCCGAGTTCACGCACACGCTCCTGTTGCGGCAGGGACGGGTGATCGCTCGCGGCCGCACTGACGATGTGCTTTCGCGGGAAACGATCGAGCCGCTCTACGACGCGCAGCTCGAGCGGCTGGAGCGATCGGGTGGCCGCGTCTGGCCGATCTGGGGCGGCGGCTGAACACGCCAGCCGGTGCGTCAGCGCGCGACGAGCTCGAGCTCGGCCAGATAGATCGCCGTGATCTGCTTGCCCGCCGCGTCCTGCTCGTGGCTCGAATACCACGATACGAGCGCTCGGCCGTCGCGCAGCTCAACGAGGCCCGGATAAGAGCAGTCGCCCCCGCTGGGGAGTTCGACGAACTCTTCCAGCCGCGCCGCGTCGAGCCAGGCCAGCGACGTCTTCGGGCCGCTATCGGCGGTGGTCTTGCGGCCGCCGACGACGTGGCGGCCCCGCCAGACGGCCAGCAGCGGTCCGCCCACCGACTGCCCCAGCGACGTCCGCTCCCAGGTCTCGTAGGGCGGCCGAGAGGTGAGCAGGCCGGCATCGCCGCCGCCGCCGTCGCGGGCGATCGCCAGTCCGGCGCCGTCGGCGGCGAAGAGGAAGGCCGTCTCATCGCCGCGGCCCGGCTGGAACACGCCCCGCTTCCGCCAGACGAGTCCGTCGTCGCTCTCGAGCAGGAGCGACTCGACCTCCCGGCCCTCGCCGCGGGCCTGCACCTCGAACTGCGGCTTGCGACGGCCGCACAGATACGCCCGATCACCGCGGGCCGCGGCCCGCCAGATGTAGTGGCCGAACGTTCCCTCGAGCATCGTCGGACCGTGCCACCGCGCGCCGTCATCCGTCCACGCCGCGTAGCCGAGGTGCTTGTTGAGGTCGTAGTCGGAGGGGGGAATCGTCCGCGGACCGCTGTACCAGGTGCCCGTGTAGACGAAGAGCCTCCCCTTGAAGACGAGGAAGTGCGGGTCGCGGGTGTCGCGGTCAGCCACGCCGAACGAGTGCACCTGCCGCCAGTTCGCCCCCTCGTCGTCGCTCGCGAGCACGATGATGCGAGCGGTGGGGTGCACCATGTGACCGTCCGGACAGCTGCGAAACGCGAGGTAGAGCCGGTCATTGAACCGGCAGAGATCGGTGAAGGCGTCGTGCTCGCCGTTGTGGAAGGCCCGGCGGATGCCAGTCGCGCGGACTTCGGGCAGCTTGGCAGCCAGCTCGGCTGCGGAGGCCGGGACGCACAGGAGCAGCAGAAGAAAGACTGCCAGGCAGGGGCTCGTTCGCATCACGACGCTCCTCGGGTCACGGGCGACTGGTCAGGGCCGCGCGGCGGCGGCCGGCTGCCGCGGATGCGCGAACGCCTGCGGATCGGCGAGCACGAACATGTGGCCGTGGTCGCTGGTCACGATCACCACCGTGTCGTTCCAGCCGCCGTGCCGCTCGATCCATTTCACGATCGCCTGGAACGCCGCGTCTCCGCTCTTCACGGCGCCGATCGCGGTGTCGATGTTGTTCGCATGGGAACCCCAATCGACGTCGCCAGCCTCCACCATCAGCCAAAACGGCCGGCGGCTCTCCAGCACGTCGAGCGCCGTTCGCGTCATGTCGGCGAGCGTGGGGTTCTCGGCGACCTCGGCCTCGCCGTAGCTGATCGCCGCGCCATACTTCTTCCGCAGTACGTCGTCGGCCTCCGCCGTCCGGCCGGCGGCCGGATCGAAGTCGCCGTTGGCTGTCTGGTAGGGCAGGTTGCCCTCCTTCGTGCCAAAGTAGCCGAAGAGCCGCAGCTTCCGGGCGATCGCGTCGCGGCCCGCCTCGGCGAGGAGCTCGTCGCCCCGCCTGCCGGCCGTCCGCTGCACCACGCGGTAGCGGCCGCCCTGCGCGGCGTCGATGGCGGCGATGTCGGCGTCGGCCACGTACTTGTTGCCGGGCGCGAAGTTGGCCCCCTGGTCCTTCTCTCCCTTCACCTCGACGCCGTGGCCGCAGCCGACGAGCACGTCGAGGCCCGGAAGCGGTTCGCCGCGGTGGGAGATCGACCGCAGGCCGAGCATGTCCCGCGAGATGTCCTGGTAGTCGTCGCGGCTGACGTTGTTGGCGTAGGCACAGGCCGGCGTGGCGTGCGACACCGGCACGCTCGTCACGGCGCCGACCGCCCAGCCTCGTGCCTGCAGCGTGCGGGCGATGGGCTCGATCTGGCCGCCGTTGGCGTCGACGTTGATCGCGTCGTTGTAGGTCTTCCGACCGCTGCACAGCGACGTCGCCGACGCCGCCGAGTCGGTGACCACGTGGGGCCGCTCGCGGTCGCGGCCGATCAGGTACCGCAGGTCGGCCCGCTCGTCCCAGGCCGTCGCCCCGCCGCGTAATGCGTCGTAGCCCCCCGGCGTCTTGCCGCCCGGGTTGAGCACGGCCTGGGCGTCGACGTCGACGCTCGTGCCGCCGTTGGCGGCGCTCGTGACGCACAGCCCGAAGTCGGTCGTCGTGCCGCGGTAGTCCTGGAACGCGAAGCCGGTGCCGCGGCCCTCGGCATACTCCACCCGGCCACGGGCCGCGATCGCCGCCGTCCGCGTGGTGTGCCAATCCATGCCGTCGAACACCACCAGGATGATCCGCTGCTTGCCGGCCTCGGCCGCGATCCGCTGCAGACGGTAGACGTCGGTCTGGTCGAAGTAGTCGGCCTGCGAATTGAGCGTGTGCTCCGGCAGGAAGCCGTAGAGCTCGCGGAGCCGCGACTCGTTGCGGTAGACGCTGTTGCCACCGGCGACCGACTCGAGCGTCATGCCGAACGAATAGACCGGGATGAGCCGGTTCGAATGGTTCGACCAGGAGACGTACTTGCCCGGCGTGTCGCCCCAGTAGCCCCACGTCGCGACACCCGCCGCTTCGGCGGCGGCCTGCATGTCGCGGATCGGATCCGGAGCGACGGTGTCCGCCGCGCGGGCCGCTGTCGAGAGCATCGCGAGCACGACGGCAAGCATCGCCGCACGGCGACATTCCTCGGCCCGACGCATGCCCGCAGGTGTCGGCAATCCCGTCTTCATCGCTTCGTTCCTGAAAAGTCTCGTGGTGCCATCCTGGTTACGCCCGGATCGTTGCATGTGGACTCGAAGGTGACCGGCCGGGGCTGCCCATGCCCCGTCGCCGGACGTTCGCTACGGGCATCCTGCCCTTCGCTCACTCGAAGCTGACTGCGCTGCGCCATCCTGGCTTCGCTTGTCAGCTACGCCGGCTCTCGGGGCATGGGCAGCCCCTCGCGTATCCGGATCGTACTACCTGGGCGTCCCTGTGTTTTCTTCCAGCCGGTCACTCGTCGTCGTCATCCTCGACAACCGCCGATGTCGCCCACTCGGGGTAGGGCTCATCGCCCCGCATCGACCGCCAGAGAATGCGGTTGAGCTGGTCCTCGGGCGCCTTGTCGATCTCCGCGAAGTTCATGGCGGCACTGGCCAGGGCCGCTGCCTTGGCCGCAGGGTCGCGGATCGCCTTGGGGTCGGGGTTCATCTGGTCGAGCGGCACGGTCGCGGGCAGGGCGGTGAACGCCGCGAGGGTGGGCGTGTCGGTGAAGCAGTCGAACATCGGCGTGGCGGAGGCGTCGAACTGGTTCATCGGCGGCAGGCCGAGGATCTGTTCGATCGTCCGCAGGATGCTCGTCGTGTTGTACTGCGTGCTCACCGTCACGCCCCGCTTCGCGTAGGGGCTGGCGACGAAGCATGTGGTGCGGTAGCCGCTGACGTGGTCCCAGCCGTTTTGCGGGTCGTCCTCGATCGCGAAGATCGCCATCTTCGGCCAGAAGCGGCTGTGCGAAAGCGCGTCCACGATCCGCCCGAAGGCCAGGTCGCCGTCGGCCATGCAGGCGGCGGGCGTAGGGCAGCCAGGCTTCGTACCGCTGGTGTGGTCGTTGGGCAGGCAGATGATCGTGAGCCTTGGATACTCGCCGCGCCGCTCGTATTCCCCCAATTCGCGGATCACGACGTCGGCCCGAAACTGGTCGGGCACGTTCATCTCCCAGCCCACGGTGTCCGTGGGCGAATGCGGCCGCAGCGAATCGATCACCGGCTCGCATTCGAAGATCACGTCGCCTTTTCCCGGCCCCGCCTTCCACGACGCGAAGCAGGCGGCGAAGTCGGGCGCGCCCTTCTTCATCTCATCCCGCCAGCGAACCCGCGGCATCATGAACTCGCCGTAGTTGCGCAGCGACCTGCCGTGCCTGATCGCGTTGTCCCAGAGGAAGCCCGCCGGCGACCAGGCCAGGGCGTCTGTCTCTCCCTCGCCCATGCCGTCGGGATAGCTCCGCGGAAAGCCGGCGAAGCCCCGCTCGATGTAGTCGTTGGCGATGGCGGAGGTGCTCCAGTTGTGGCCGTCGGCCGAGAGGATGCCGCAGCAGTAGGTGTTGTCGAGGAGCACGAACTGTTCGGCGAGGGCGTGCTGGTTGGGCGTGACGGCGGCGCCGAAGATGCACAGCTCTGGCCGGCCGCGGCCCCGCGGGACGTCGCCGAGCACCTGGTCGTAGGTGCGGTTCTCCTTGATGACGTAGACCACGTGCTCGATCAGGCTCGGCTCGCCGATCCGCTCGGGGATCGCCCGCGGCCCCACCCCCTGGCGCGGCGGCAGGAACGCGTCGCGGATGCCGCCCGCCCGCATGTTTCGCGCCGCGATCTCGGAGAGCGCGGCGAGGGCCTCGTCGTCGGGCAGCGGCACCAGCGACAGCGAGCCGTGGTAGTGGTGCGAGTTGAAGCCTTCCGATCCGCCGTGCTTCTTTGGCGCGATGGGCAGCCCCTTGATGTTGGCCACGGCGAGCTGGCCGCGGGCGACATCGTGCACCACGGCGCCCGGATACCAGCCCACCGGGATCAGGCCGACCAGCCGCGTGTCGCCCTTCTCGTCGGGATCCCACGCCAGCACCGCGACGGCATTCTGCGCGGAGTTGCAGGCGTAGAGCCGGCGGCCGTCGGCGGAAAAGGCCAGCGCCGTCGGCGCGGCGCCGTGGAGTTCGGCCGGCGTCCGCTTCGTCCACACAGTCTCCACCACCTCGCCCTTCACGACGTCGATGACGGAGAGCGTGTCGGCAGCGGCGTTGGCACAGGCCACGTGCCGGCCGTCGCGGGATGCCGCCAGTGCCGAGGCGTGCAGGCCGGTGAGAATCTCGCGGACAGTGCCGCCACCGAGGTCGACGATGCTCACGCTCCCCTCGCTGGCCACGTGCCGCACCGGGTCGACCCGGACGAGCGTTCCCTTGCCAGCCGGGCCGGTGAGGTCGCCGGGACCGGGTCGGCGGCCGCCCCAGTTGCTCACGAACGCCTTGCCGCCCACGAGCACGACGTCGAAGGGCGCCACGCCGACGTCGAAGGACCGCAGCACGGTGCCGGCCGCGGCGTCGATCTCCAGCAGGCGATTGGAGAGGTTGCCGCAAACGTAGAGCTTCGCGCCGTCGGCGGAGACGGCGAGGCCCGCCGGGATCTCCTGCTTCCGCTTCGGCGCGTCGGCCGGCGGCAGGGGGATCGTGTGCGAGGGCGAGACCTGGGCGTCGCGGACGGAAAAGACCTTCACCGAACCGTGGACGTTGCTCATGAAGAGCCGCGTGCCGTCGGGAGAGAAAACGAGGCCCGTATAACTCTCGATCGCCTTGCCGTCGGGCTTCAGGTTGCGGGCGGTCTCGGCATCGGCCGGCGGCCGCGTGATGTCGTCCGCCGGCGGATGGACCCGGGCCGCGATGGCACCGGTCGCGGGATCGACGACGACGATCTCGTGGGTCTTGCCGGAGGTGACGAGAATCCTGCCGTCGGGCGAAAGCGCGATCACCTGCGGACGCAGGCCGGGCAGTTCGACCTGCCGGCCGGCGGGCGTGAGCACCTGGTTGACGGGCGTGACGGTCCGGCCGTCAGCCGCCCGGCCGACCGGCTCGACGTCGGCCGCCGGCACGAAGGCAGACGACCACGCCAGCCCCACGATCAGGCCGGTGATCATGGCCACCAGCCTCCAGCCCGCCAGCTTCCGTCCGTCCATGCGTCCACCCGCCCGCGCGACCGATGTCGAAGTCCAGAGTCGCGAAGTATACGATGGCGTGCGGTGGCGGAAGCACGACGACTCGCCCCCCGATCCTTCCTTTTCTGCAGGCCTTTTTCCGCAGGAGCCAGCGCGATGCCGAACCACCAGCTTTCCTCCGGGGCATGCCCCGCCGCCATGCAGCGGCGGTCGTTTCTCCGCGGCGTCGGCACTGCGGCCGGAGCCGCCGCCGTGGCCGGCCTCGCCGACCTCAGCCGCGCGGCCGACCACAACAGGAAGCTCCGCGTGGCGGTGGCGGGGCTCGGCCGCGGCATGGCCCACATCCAGGCGATTCTCAAGGTCGCCGACGCCGAGATCGCCTACCTGGCGGAGGTCGACCCGCAGCGGCTGGCGCTGGGCATGAAGAGCGTCGAGGGGAAGCAGGATGCCGAATGCAAGGCCGTGAAGGATTTTCGGGCTGCGCTCGACGACCAGTCGCTCGACGCAGTGTTCATCGCGCTGCCGAATTTCTGGCACACGCCGGCGGCGCTTCTGGCGATGCAGGCGGGCAAGCACGTCTACGTGGAGAAGCCGGCCAGCCAGAACCCGCGGGAGGCGGAATGGATCGTCGCCGCCGCGAAGAAGTATGGCCGGGTCGTGCAGATGGGCAACCAGCGGCGGACCTGGATGAAGGACGCGATCGCGGCGCTGCACGCGGGCGCGATCGGCCCGGTGCGGTTCGGACGCGCGTTCTACTACACCACCCGCGGGCCGGTGCCGGCGACGAACCGCGTGCCGCCTGCCAACGTCGACTTCGATCTCTGGCAGGGGCCGGTGCCCGACGATCCGCGGCGTTCGCCCGCCGACATCGCCCACTACGACTGGCACTGGTTCTGGCACTGGGGCAACGGCGAATTGGGCAACAACGGCGTGCACCATCTCGACGTCCTGCGGTGGGGCCTGCAGGTGGACCATCCGCTCCGCACGACCTACACCGGCGGCCGCTACTGGTTCGACGACCAGCAGGAGACGCCCGACACCGGCACCGTGGCCTACGACTTCGGACACGTCGGCTGCGAGTGGGTGCAGAGCAGCTGCATGCCGCGGGCGGCGGAGAAGCCGCCGGGCGAGATCGTGTTCTACGGCGCCGACGGCACGATGGCGATCAACCGCGATGCCTGGAAGGTGTTCGACCAGAAGGGCGTGGAGAAGTCCGACGGGAAGAGCAGCGTGGAGGGGAGCGACCTGCCGCACGTGGCCAACTTCCTGGAGGCGGTCCGCGGCCGGGCGACGCTCAACAGCCCGATCGACGAGGGGCAGAAAAGCGCGATGCTCTGCCACTTGGGCAACATCGCGTACCGCACGAACACGGTCGTGCGATGCGACCCGAAGACCGGCGCGGTGATCGACAACCCCCAGGCCCTGGCCCTGTGGGGCCGCCCGGCCTACCGACAGGGCTGGGACGTGCGGGTCTGAGCGGCTCGCGAGTGGACCGCATGCCGTCCGCGGCGCCGGTGTCCGCCGCTGGACCGGCGACCGCCGCTGGATGACAATCGGCTCCGTGGCCCGCTCGAGCCATCCTTCCGCACACACACCGTGGGGCAGCCGATGCGCACCGCCGTGGCACGTCACCCGCTCGCCCTCCTGCCCGCGCTGCTGGCCCTCGCGTGCATCGCCGCCACGGCTGCCGAGCCCACGCGATCGGTCGAGGAGCTCGCCCGCGACCTGCGGAAATCGGTCGTCACCATCCGCTACAGCGGCCGCGGCGACGGCGACCGCGGCCTTGGCACCGGCTTCGTCGTGGCCGCCGACGGCCTCGTCGCCACCAACCTCCACGTCATCGGCGAGGCCCGGCCGATCACCGTCGAGCTCGACGGCGGCACGAAGCACGACGTCGTCGCCGTGCACGCCTCCGACCGCGCGGCCGACCTGGCCATCGTCCGGATCGACGCCCGCGACCTCGTGCCGCTCTCGCTCGGCGACCCGGCCGCGCTCGCCGACGGCAGCGAGGTGGTCGCCATCGGCAACCCGCACGGACTCGAGAAGAGCATCGTCGCCGGCCGGGTTTCGGGCCGCCGCGACGTCGACGGCCTCGACATGATCCAACTGGCGATCCCGATCGAGCCCGGCAACAGCGGCGGGCCGCTCGTCGACCTCGCCGGCCGCGTGCAGGGCGTGGTCACGATGAAGTCGCTCGTCACGCCAAACCTCGGCTTCGCCGTGGCCGCCGACCGGCTGCGGCTGCTGCTGGAGCGGCCCAATCCCGTGACGATGGAACGCTGGCTCACGATCGGCGCGATCGACGCCAGGGAGTGGACGCAGCTGGGCGGCGCACGCTGGCGACAGCGGGCCGGCAGGATCTCCGTGTCGGGCGCGGGCCGCGGATTCGGCGGCCGGTCGCTCTGCCTGGCGGTCGAACAGCCGCAAGCCGCTCCCTACGAGGTCGCCGTGTGGGTCAAGCTCGACGACGAGGCCGGCGCCGCCGGGCTCGCCTTCGCAGCCGATGGCGGCGACCGCCACTACGGCTTCTACCCGAGTGCGGGCAAGCTGCGGTTCACGCGGTTCAACGGTGCCGACGTCTTCTCCTGGACGGTGCTCGGCGAGAAGGAGATGCCCGCCTATCGGCCCGGCGAGTGGAACCACCTCCGCGTCCGCCGCGAGCCCGGCACGATCATCTGCTCCGTCAACGACGCGGTCGCCTTCGAGTCGGCCGACGACGGCCTGCCGGACGGCCGCGTCGGCCTCGTGAAATTTCGCGACACGCAGGCGGAGTTTCGCGGCTTCGCCCAAGGGGCCGACCTGCCGACGGCGCTGCCGGCGGCAGAACTCGTCGACCGCGTCGCCGCACTCACGAAAAACCTGCCTGCGTCCGGCCCGCCGCCCGCCGACCTCGTCCGGCGGCTCGTGCCCGAGGGGGCGGCAGCCAGGCTCGCGCTCGAGAGCCGGGCGACGGCGCTCGATCGCGAGGCCGCCAGGCTGCGCGGCCTCGCCGCCGCGGTGGACGAGCGACGCGGCCTCGATGCCTTCGCCGCGGCCGTGCAGGGCGAAGATGCCGACGTCGATCTTTTCCGCGCAGCGCTCTTGGTCTCGAAGCTCGACAACCCCGAACTCGATGTCGATGCCTCGTGCAAGGAGCTCGACCGGCTCGCCGCCGACGTCGCGGCCCGGCTGCCCCCAGACGCCGACGAGGCCGCGAAGCTCGCGATGCTCAACCGTGTGCTCTTCGATGAACTCGGTTTCCACGGCAGCCGCGGCGACTACTACAACCGCTCCAACAGCTACGTCAACGAGGTCCTCGACGACCGCGAGGGAATCCCGATCAGCCTCGCCGTCGTCTACATGGAACTGGCCGAACGTCTGGGGCTGCGGATGAGGGGCGTGGGGTTTCCGGGCCACTTCCTCGTGCGGCACGAGCCGGCCGAGGGTGAGCCGCAGTGGCTCGACGTGTTCGACCGGGCCAAGCCGCTCTCCCGCGACGACCTCGCGCGGCTGCTGCGGCGGGGATCCGATGGCCAGCTCACCGACGCCCATCTGGCGACGATCGGCCCGCGGGCCATCCTCGCCCGGATGCTTCGCAACCTCGAGAACCTCGCCGAGCGCGACCGTGATTCCGACGACATGCTCCGTTACCTCGACGCCATCCTCGTGGTGGAGCCGGACGCGGTCCGCGAACACGTCCTCCGCATGGCCACGGCCTACCGGCTCGGCCGGGCCGAGACGGCGCTGGCCGACGCCCGCTGGCTTTTGGAAAAGCAGCCCGAAGCGATCGACCTCGATCAAGTGCGACGGCTAGCCGACATGCTCGAGCACGGCGGCGACCGGTAGCAGGCCCCTCCGCCAGGGCGTCGACGCGCCCGGTTTCCCAGACACGTCACCGGAAAGGTGATCACCTTGTTCCCCGCAATCGGCTCCACGGCGAGCCGCCGCAGATTCCTCGCCATGTCCGCCGGTTCGGTCGTCGGCGGCCTGGCCGGCGCGCGGCGCGGTCGGGCGACTGCCAACGACCGCGTGAACGTCTGCGTGATCGGCGTCCGCGGCCGCGGCCGTGATCTGCGGAAGGCGTTCGCATCGCAGCCCGACGTGGCCGTCACCCACGTGTGCGACGTCAACGAGGGCGTGCTCGGCCCGGCGATCGCGGCCGTCCGCGAGTCGCAGCCTTCGGGCCGCGACGCGGAGCCGTCCACCCTCCGCGATCTGCGCAGGGCGCTCGACGACCGCAGCGTGGACGCGATCGTGGTCGCCACGCCCGACCACTGGCACGCCCTCGCCACGATCTGGGGCTGCCAGGCGGGCAAGCACGTCTACGTCGAGAAGCCGGTGTCCAACGAGATCTTCGCCGGCCGCCAGATGGTCGAGGCGGCCCGCAGGCACGGCCGCATCGTGCAGGTCGGCACCCAAAGCCGCAGCGCCCCCCACTACCTCGAGGCGATGGATCTGCTGCGGTCCGGACGGATCGGCCGCGTGCACATGGCCAAGGCCTGGAACAGCCAGCTGCGACGGCGGGTGCCGGCGAAGCCCGACGAGGCGGTGCCCCGCGGGCTCGACTGGGACCTCTGGCAGGGTCCGGCGCCGGAGCGGCCCTACAACGAGAACCGCTACACGTACGGCTGGCGCTGGCTGTGGGACTACGGCACGGGCGACATGGGCAACGACGGCGTCCACGATCTCGACATCGCCCGCTGGGGCCTCGGTGTCGAGCATCCGCTGCGGATCGACTGCACCGGCGGCAAGCTCCAGTTCACCGACGACATCCAGGAGACGCCCGACACGCAGTACGTGACGTTCACGTTTCCCGACAACAGGATGCTCGTGTACGAGCAGCGACTCTGGTCTCCCTACCACCAGGAAGGCTTCGAGAACGGCGTGGCGTTCTACGGCAACGCGGGATACATGCTCATCGGCCGTCGCGGCTGGAAGGTCGTCGGCAAGGGCAACGAGGTCCTGCTCGACAGGCAGGCGAGCGTGGCCACGGACCCGCACGTGCGGAACTTCCTCGACGCCATCCGGTCCGGCACGCCGCTGTCGTGCGACATCGAGGAAGGCTACCGCTCCACGTTGCTGGCCCACCTGGGCAACCTGTCGTACCGCGTGGGCCGGCCGCTCGAGTTCGACGCCGCGACGCACACCGTGAAGAACGACCCCGAGGCAAACACGCTGGCGAAGCGGCCCGGCCGCAAGGAGTTCGTCATCCCCGAGACGATCTGACGGCGGCATCCGCTGGTCGTTT
The DNA here is from genome assembly GCA_044344895.1 of Pirellulales bacterium. Lineage (GTDB taxonomy): Bacteria > Planctomycetota > Planctomycetia > Pirellulales > UBA1268 > CAMCQY01. Next base: position 15,576 of record JBIJCD010000027.1, read on the forward strand.
CCATCCACACGAAGGCCTGTTCGCCATGACCACCACGCGTCGGCGTTTCATCCGTCGTGTCGCCACCGTCGCGGGCGGCATCGCGAGCGGCTGGCATGCTCGCGGCCGAACCGTCGCCGCGCAGGATCGGATCGATTCGGCGGCCCTGCACGCCCTGCGCGCTCGGCTGCACGGTCGGCTCGTCGTCCCGGGGGACGAGTCCTACGAGGGCGACCGGCGGGTCTTCTACACCAATCCGCGGACCGACACCTGGCCGGCGGTGATCGTCCAGTGCGGGCAGGCGGACGACGTGCCGCGGGCGGTGGAGTTCGCGCGGCGGCACGGCCTCGAACTGGCGGTGCGAGCCGGGGGCCACAGCCACCTCGCCTGGGGCAGCTCCGGCGGGCTCGTCGTCGACCTCTCGCCGCTGCGGCGAATCAGCGTCGACCCCGAGCGGCGGATCGTCCATGCGGAAGGGGGCGTGCTCGGCGGGGACGTGGCCGTCGCCGCCGGACGCCACGGCCTGGTGCCGGTGCTGGGGCAATGTCCCGGCGTGGGTGCCGCCGGCGTCACGCTCGGCGGCGGCCTCGGCTGGCTGGCCGGACTGTTCGGCGCGTGCTGCGACAACCTGCTTGCGGCCAGCATCGTCACGGCCGACGGCCGGACACTCGAGGTGGATGCGGCCCGCGATCCCGACCTGCTCTGGGGGCTGCAGGGCGCCGGCGCGAATTTCGGCGTGGCGACCTCGTTCGTCATGCGGGTCCATCCGCTCGGGCCCGTGATCGGCGGCGACATCCACTACCACCCGCGGGACGCCCGCGACGTGCTCCGCGGCTTCCGTGACGTCATGCGCGACGCGCCGGATGCCCTGCAAGCAACGCTCAACCTCACCCGGGGCGAGCGCGGCCTGTTCATCAGCCTCTGCCACGCCGGCGATGAAGCCGACGCGACGCGGCTGCTCGAAACGCTTCGCTCGATTGCGCGGCCCACGAAGGAGGCCGTTCGCCGGCAGGACTACGCGACGCTCGCCACGAAGGCCGCCGCCACCGCGCCCGCTGCCGGGTCATCGCCTGCGTTTCGGGCGATCGAGGCGGTGTATCGCGAGCGGGTCGACGACGAGGTGATCGACATCTTCGTCGACCAGTTGGCCTCCGCGCCGACCGACGCCATCTTCGGCCTCAGCCACTACATGCACGGCGCGGTCTGCCGGGTGGCTCCCGACGCGACCGCGTTTCCCCATCGGCGCGACCACTCCGTCCACCTGCGGGTGGCCTGCCAGTGGAGCGACCCCGGCCAGAGCGATCGGAGGTTCGCCTGGGCCGACGAGTGGCGGCGGCTGTGCCGGCCGCGGACCGCGGAAGCGATCTATGCCAACTACCAGACCTACGACGCCGCCGCGGGCGCGGCGGCGATCTTCGGCATGAACCACGAACGGCTCGCCGCCCTGAAGGCCCGGCTCGACCCCGACAACGTCTTTCACCGCAACGCCAACGTCAGTCCAGCGCAGGGCTAGATCGCGAGCGGCGTATTCATG
>JBIJCD010000028.1:0-17070 GCA_044344895.1 Pirellulales bacterium
GGCAGCAGCCCGCGTCTCGACGCACCCCAGGCCCGCGCGCGCGGCAGTGATGTCGAACGCGCCGTCCGACGCCTCGTGCACCTCGCGGGCGATCTCCACGATCGCGACGAGGTCGTCGGAAACCTCGATCCACGCGCCGGCGTCCGCCCGGTTGAACCGGCTGGCGTCGGAATCCTCCCGCCAGGTGCTCGCCGCGCGGTCGATCCGTGCGAGCACCGCCTCGAGTTCCCGGTGCACCGCGCCGGGCGACATGCCGGGGATCGGCGCCGCCAGCGTGACGCCGTAGGTCGTGCCCATCGCCGGGCCGACGAACCGCGGCAGGTCTTCCACCGCCGCGGCCGTCATGGCGTTTGCCAGCATCGCCGCCACCGCGGGGGCCAACAGCCGCGCGACGCATCGTGGACCGCGGCGCCGACTCATGCCGGCCACCAGTGCACGGCCGCCGCAACTGCGAGGCAGCCGACGAGCAGGCCGTCCCGCCAGCTGAGGCGGTCCGACCGGCGGTGCAGCCGCAGGTGATCCAACAGCGCGCCGGTGGGACACCCGTGCCGGCAGTAGGCCATCGGAGAGAACCAGCTCGCCACGAGGCTCGCGACGAAGAGGACGAGCGCAGCCGTGCCGGCCACCGCCGGCAGGTAGGCGTCGAACGGCTCGAGGTCGACGAGATTCAGCGGCAGGTGGAGCAGGGCGGAGAGTATCGCCACCACGAGCAGGGTCCACGGCATCATGGCGAGAACGGGCTGCAGCCATCCGGGCAGCCGCCGCCGCGGCTTCACTATTCGCACGAGCAGCTGCTGCGCGGCGCCGTGGGCACACAGATGCGAGCAGTAGACGTTGCGGCCGGTGACCGCCGGCAGCGCGAGGGCCGCCACAGCCAGCGCCGCGAGCACGATCGCCCCGCGGGGCACGCCGGCCTGCGCCCAGCCGAGCAGCTGCGCCTGCGACAGGACGGCACCGGCCCCGAAGCCGAGATAGGCGAGCACCGCGACCGGCAGGGCCAGCCTGCCGAACCACGTGCCGCGGAGCCGCGTGAAGGCGGTGAGAATCGCCGCGGCGATCACACCGATCGCCCCCCACTGCGGCCCGTCGATGCCGCGCAGGATCTCGACCCACGCCGGGCCGGCCGGCGGCGGCCGCGGCCGGGCATGCTGCCGCGCCGCGCGGACGATGCCTGCAGCCACGGCCTGGCTCGTCATCGTCGCGCCGCTGACGCCCTCGATGCCGGTGCGGTCGGGGGCGATGCCGACGAGTTCCTCCAGCGGCATGCCCCGCCAGATTCGGCGGAAGGCCCGGTCGTCGCGGACGTAGCCGACGTAGGGCTCGTTATCGTAGCTGGCGAGCACCGCCACGCCGCAGACCTTGCCCTGCGGATCGAACCCCACCAGGGCGTCGGTCGGCCCCTGGTAGCCGATCACCCGGTCGGCGGCCGGGCTCGTCCGCAAGGCCCAGCCGAGCGGGATGCCGGCGGAGTCCGTCACGCGAATCACGGATGGATCGCCGGCGTCGGCCTCGATTCCCGCCGCCTCGGGAAAGATCCGTGCGAGATCTTCCCGCGTGGGCGTCGCCTCGAACCTGCTCGCCGCGGCCGTGCCGCCGAGCCGCCGCGCCACGGCCTCGGCGATCGCGTGGCTGGTGAGCGTGGCCCCCGTCACGGCGTGCGGCCGGCCCGCGGCGGCGTCCGCCAGCTCCTCGAGTGATTTCCCCGTGAATGACTTCCAGAATGCCGCGTCCCGCTCGACGGCATGGACGTGGTCTCGCGTGTCGCGGCTGGAGAGCACCTCCATGCCGGCCACGCGGAGGTCGGCGTCGCAAACGACGAGCACGTCGGTCGGCCCGGAAAACCCGATCGCCGCGTCGCCGGCCGGGCTCGTCCGCAGCACGGTGCCGATACGGTCGCCCACCGCGTCCACGATGTCGCGGCCCCCGGCCACGGCGTCCGACGGCCCGCCGATCGCGGCCGCCTGGTCGAGATGCGCCCGCACGCGGGCCACCGGCAGGTCGGCGAGGTCGGCTGTCTGCTGACGTGCGAGGAACCGCCGGTGCTCGGCATGCACGAGCCAGGCGATCGCAGCCACGACGGCCAATCGCGCGACGTGGGTCGCGACCGGCACGAGCCTCTTGATTCCGCGCGACGGCGCCATGCCGCAAAAGTCTACCGTGCCACAGGCACGAGCATCACGGCGTCGGCGTGGGCGTTGCCCTTCGCGGCCTCGGTGCCGATCACCACGACGCAAGAGTCGCCGGTGCCGAGCATCACGCGGCCGGCCGAGCCGAAGCCGTCGGGCAGCGGCCCGGGCTTCTGCATGTCGAACCGCACGCTCGACCGGCCCGCCGACGTCTCCACGAGCACCGGCACCGCGGAGCCGCGGTTCTCGTGGGGCTGCCAGCCGACCTGCACCTCGTACATGCCGGCCGCCGGGGGCTTGAGCTCGTAGCGGATCGTGGCGCCGCTGTTCGCGGCGGCGTAGTGGTAGCCGTGGCCCACGTAGCCCTTCAGGCCGCTTCCCTCGGTCCACGTTCCCTCGCGGACGGCGTCTCGGTCGTCCTGCACGACGGCTTTCCGCTTCGCGGCGAGCGCCACGGGATCGATTCCACTGGGGGGGCCGTGTGGGCCGGCCAGCGGCAGCGCGTCGGCCGGCACCTCGATCGGCGCCGTGAGCGTCGCGCGACGGGCCTTGCCCGGCAGCTTGAGCAGCTCGTCCATCTCGGCCCAGTGCTTCTCGTACACGCCCCGGGGCGTGGTGACGTGCTGCACGGCCAGGCTCGCAGCCTTGCCGACCACCTCGCCCATCATGCCGCAGGTCTTCATCACGCGGACCGTGCCGAGCGCTTCGTGCGTCACGGAGATGCACCGGCCCGCCATGAAGAGGTTCTCGACGTCCTTGGAATAGAAGCAGCGGTAGGGCACCGGATAGCCGTACATGCGGTCGACGCGGTCGTCGAACTTGGCGATCGAGATGAACGGGTTGTCGGGAAACTTCTTGGCGTATTCCTGCTTCGGGTAGTGGAGGTCGATCGACCAGGTGGACGGCACGCAGCCGTCGGGGAACTCCCGCTTCATGACGACGTCGTCCTGCGTGAGCACCACGTCGCCGAGGATCCGGCGGCTCTCCCGCGGGCCGCCGATCGCGGCCATCCAGGTGAGTTCGGCGTTCGTGTGCTCGGCGGCGCCGTCGCCGTTCTTCATGGCGTTCCATGCGCCGTAGGCCGCGCGGAAGTTCCAGTCGCGGATCCCCTCGGCGTCGGCCAGCGGATCCTTGTCGAAGCCGCTCTCCCAGAACCATTCGGCGTGGTGGTTGCGCGGGTAGGGGAAATCGTCCATCGTGAGCGGCAGCGCCCAGGGCGTGGCGGGAAACGCCCGCGGGCCGTCGGCCTCGGCCCAGGCCCACATGTTGCTCATGCCCATCCTGCCCTTGGGCTCCATCACGGTCTCTGCGCCGGCCAGATGGCCGATCGTCGCGTGGCCGGTGGCGTCGCAGAAGAATTTTCCGGCGAACCGCAGCTCGCGGCTGGTCTTCGTGTCGATCGCGGAGACGCTCGCGATCCGCGGGCCGTCGCGGCCCACGGCGAAGGCGTGGGTATTGAGGAAGAGGTCGAGGTTCTTCTCGGCCCGCACGATCGCCTCCTTCTTGGCGTCCTCGAACTCCTCGTAGCTGCCCGGGCTCTTGGTCGCGTGGTCGCAGATCTCCTCGATGATCTCGCCGATCCGCGGATAATTGCCGCGACGGATCAGCCCCTTCGCCCAGACCCGCACCTCGCTCGAACCGTTACCGCCGAGCACCGGCCGGTCCTGCAGGAGCGCCACCCGTAGCCCCATGCGTGCCGCAGACAGCGCGGCGCCCATGCCGGCGTAGCCGCCGCCCACCACGACCAGGTCGTAGGGGCCCTTCGCCTCGGGCTGGGACGGCAGGCCGATCGCCTGCCGCCGCCAGGCCGCCAGCACGGTGGAGTCGTTCGGGGGCGGCGCGGCGTCGGTGGTAAAGAGAATGCAGTCGCAACGTCCTTCAAAGCCGGTGAGATCATGCAGGGCGATGGTCGCCTCGCCGGCGGGCAGCGTCACAGCGCCGCCCTCGTGCCAGCCCCACTCGGCCCCCTTCGTGCCGAACGTCTCCTCCAATGGCTTCCCGTTGACGAGCACCTGGAACTTCCCGGGCGTGCCCGGCGCCTGCCACCGCGCCACCCAATCCTTCGTGCGGACGAAAACCTTGTAGGTGCCGGCCGCGGGGATCTTCAGCGTCGTCGTGGCGTCGGCCACGGGCGTGCCGAGGCCATGCGCGAGGAGATACGGGGAGCCCATCTGCTCGATGAACTGCGTGTCGAGCGTCCAGCCGCCGTGACCGGCGAAGCTCTCCGCCTCAAGAAGCACCGTCGCCGCCCGGGCCACGCTGCCGGCGCAGGCGAGGCACATGGAGGCGACGGCCAGGCACGAGACAAGTCCGGGCCGGCGCTGCAAGAAGCTGACGGGGTGCAGTGGGATCACGGTCGCGTCTCCGAATGTGCGGCACATGGTCTGGTCAGCGGACTGTTCGAACACGGGCATTCTCGCCCGGGGAGGGACCGATCCGCAACGCTTTTCGCGGCTGCGGCCTGAAATGTCACGGCGCCCCTTGGGATGGTCGTGCAGGCTCGCCGGCGGCGGGGAGGAAGCACCGCCGCACCGACTCGACCGGGACATTCTGGAGTTCGCGGATCCAGCGGGCCGAGTTCTTGATCGCCACGTCGACGTCCACGTTCTGATCGCCGTTGCCAGTGAACGGGAACTTGCGGGAATAGACGATCGAGTGCACGCCCGGATCGGTCGCGATGAACCGCGCGAGCACGTACTCCAGGTGCGGCGTGCGGCCAGGCGCGCCCAGGAACAGCTCGACCACGACGTCGGTGGCTCCCTCGCTGCCCGGCGTGCGGTGCGCCTTGGGCGGCATGGCCACGATCGCCTTTCGCGCCTCGAAGTAGGGACCGGTCACGTCCGCCAGCTTCACGGCCTCGGGGTGGCGCGTCACCGTGATGAGCGTCTGCCACGTCTCCGGCTTCTCATCGCCGGTGAAGTACTCCTTGATCGAGCCGCTCCCTTCCTTGCCCTCCCAGCCGAAGGCATAGCCGGCTCCGTCGAACATGAAGTCGGCAGCCCTGACCGGACCGCATCCGCACAGCAGCAGCACCGCGACGACGAACCACTTCATCCGTACCATGCAGGCAGTCTAAATCCGCGGCGAGCGGCCTTCCCAGGCCTCAGCGTCCCTGCCGCCGGCCGCGACGCTGGCACAGTGCATCACCGCCGGCGGACGACCCGCTCGAGCCAGGCCCGCGCCGTGGCGCCGTCGGGGCTATCGACGAGCATCCAGCGGTCGGTGTGGGCATTGGTGACGACCACTCCCGGCACGGGCTCGCAGGGCAGCGTGGGGAAGATCTCTTCGATCCGCACGTCCAGGTAGGTCACATCAGCCAGCTTCACGCCGCTGGCATCGAGCCAGGCCTTCGTGCGGTCCGTGCCGCCCACCTGGCTGACGAGCACGGGGCGGCCGCCCACCCGGGACAGCCGCCGGGCCGCGGCGGCGCGATACTCCTGGAGGGGTGATCCCCAGGACGTGCCCGCCCACTCCTTCACGCCGTCGTAGTGGTCGTGCGTGACGAACCCGCACCAGAGCTTCGCAATATCGTCGTCGTGCAGGCCGATGAAGTTGACGCCGATCGCGCCGCGGGAGAACCCGCAGACGAGCACCTTTCTGGGATCGCCGCCGAACTCGGCGCAGATCCGCGGCACGTTTCGCTTCGCATACTCGACCGTGGCCTCGATGTCGCCCCACCACGTGACCTCATTGTGCATGCCGTCGGCAGCCACGGAGGGCAGCACGACCCAGATGAACCGGCCACCCGAGAGCCCGTAGCCGAGTCCCGCATCCTGCACACGGCCCGTCGAGCCGTGCGCCGGGCTCAGGTTGCCGGTGTACTCCACGATCACCGGCCAGTCTTTCTGATGCTGTCGCCACTGGGGATCCCAATCGGGCGGCAGCCAGAGCGAATGATGCACCTCCGTGCCGGAATACTCCGGTGGCGTCACGGCCACCCGCCGGCCCGCCGCGGGCGGCTCACCGACGAGCATCGGCGGCAGACCGCGACCAACGCCGCCATCGGGGCCCGGCGGCTGTGCCACCGCGGCGCCGACCGCGCTTACGCAGAGGACGCCAATCACGTTCGACACCAAGCGACACGAAAACATGTTCATGGCGGGCGTCGGTGCGGCACGGGAAAGCAAAACCTGGAAACCGAATCCTCATTCGGTTTATCTTAGGATCAAAGCTCCGGAAGTTTCCCTGACCTGAAGTTTTTTCTGCAGCGAATCGACGAGGGGCTGTCCATGCCCCGGGAGCCGGCGTAGCTGACAAGCGGAGCCATGGATGGCGAAGCGCGGTCAGCTTCGAGAGAGCGGAGCCCAGGATGGGCGGAGCGAACGTCCGGCGACGGGGCGTGGGCAGCCCCGGGCCACGCAGGACGTCTTCAACCCAAACCCAGACCCCGCCGCCGAGGCCAAGCATGCACCTGAGAGCCGCCGTCCTCACCATCATCGGTCTTGCCGCGCTGGCGTCCGCACCGGCAGCCGCCGAGGATGACGCCTTCGCGAAGTACGGCATCTTCGCCAAGACCGCCCCACGGGCGGCCGCCTGCCCGCCCGAGAAGACGACGCTGCCGCTCGAGTTCCGCCGGGGCGACCGCATCTGCCTCATCGGCAACACGCTCTTCGAGCGGGCGCAGCTCTTCGGCCACGTCTCGGCGCAGCTCCACGCCGGATTCCCCGACCACGAGCTCGTGGTCCGCAACCTCGCCTGGTCGGCCGACGAGATCGACCTCACGCCGCGGCCGGAAAACTTCGCCGACATCGAGCAGCACCTCACATACTTCCACGCCGACGTCATCCTCGCCGCCTACGGCTTCAACGAGTCGTTCGCCGGCGAGGCTGGCCTACCCGAGTTCAAGACGAAGCTCGCGGCGTTTCTCGACGGCCTCGCCGGAAAGGCGTTCAACGGCACGTCTGCCCCGCGGATCGTGCTCGTCTCCCCGATCGCCAACGAGAACGTAGCGGGCGTGGCTGCGGCCGACCGCAACAATCCGCGGATCGAGAGCTACGTCGCGGCGATGCGGGAGGTCGCGCGAGAGCGGGGCGTGGGCTTCGTCGACGTCTTCGAACCGACGCTCGCGGCGCTGGCCGATCCGGCCACCGATCTCACGATCAACGGCTGCCACCTGTCGAAGCGGGGCGACGCGATCTTCGCGCAGGCGTTCTACCGCGGCTGCTTCGGCGCCGAGCCGCCCGCCGTGAGTGAGCAGCTCCGCCTGGCCGTCGTCGACCTCGATCGGCAGTTCTTCCGCCGCTACCGGCCGCTCAACACCTTCTACTACACGGGCGGCCGCAACAAGGACTACGGCTACCTCGACTTCCTGCCGGCGCTGCGCAACTTCGACATCATGTGCGGCAACCGGGATCGGCGGATCTGGGACATCGCCCACGGCCGACCGGTGCCCGGGACGATCGACGACTCGAACCTGCCGGACATGCCGCCGGTGAACGAGTCGCGCGGGGCCAACGAGTGGCTGCCGGCGGCGGACGAGCAGAAGGCCTTCCGGGTCGACCCGCGGTTCGCGGTGAACCTGTTCGCGGGCGAGGAGCGGTTTCCCGAGATCGCCAACCCGATCCAGGTGCGGTTCGACGGCCGCGGCCGGCTCTGGGTGAGCACGTCGCAGGCTTACCCGCACGTCTATCCGGGCAACGAATCCCGCGACCGCCTCGTGATCCTCGAGGACACCGACGGCGACGGCAGGGCCGACACGTCGAAGGTGTTCGCCGACGACCTCCATCTACCGCTCTCCTTCGAGCTCGGCGACGGCGGCGTCTACGTGTCGGAGCAGCCGCACCTCACGTTCTTGAAGGACACCGACGGCGACGACCGGGCCGATGTCCACGAGGTGGTCCTCTCCGGGTTCGGCACGGAGGACTCCCACCACTCACTGCACGACTTCATCTGGTCGCCCGACGGGGCGCTGCTCTTCCGCGAGAGCGTGTTTCACCATTCGCAGGTGGAGACGCCGTACGGGCCGGTCCGCCAGCAGAACAGCGGCTGGTTCCGCTACGAGCCCAGGTCTCACCGGCTGACGAGCTTCGGCACCTACCCCAGCACGAACCCCTGGGGCGTGGCGTTCGACCCCTGGGGCAACCACGTCGCCAGCCATCCGATCTTCGCCGAGGCCTTCCACGCGCTCGACCCGCCCTATCCGGCGCAGCATCCGGCGCCACGGGGACTGCAGGGCTACTCTGGCACCTGCGGCCAGGCGTTCGTCGACGCGCCGGGCTTCCCCGCCGCGCTGCAGGGAGGCTTCGTGAAGGCCCGGTACAAGCCGACCAACCGGATCGAGATCCACCAGTGGCTGGAGACTCCCTTCGGCTACGACGAGCAGTACGTCGGCGACCTGCTCTTCTCCACGAACCTGAGCTTCATCCCGGTCGACCTCCACTTCGGCCCGCGGGGCGACCTCTACTGCGTCGACTGGTACAACCCCGTGAAGGGTCACATGCAGTATTCGCTCCGCGACAGCCGGCGGAACCGCGAGTCGGGCCGCATCTGGCGGATCACCGCGGTGGATGCGCAGCCCGGGCCGCTGCCAAGAGTCGCGACCGCGACCACCGCCGAACTGGCCGAACTGCTCGGCCATCGGGAGTTTCGCGTCCGCTCTCTCGCCGCGCGGGAGCTGGCCGGCCGCGATCGGACCGAGGCGGAGCGGGCGATCGTCGCTTGGGTGTCGGAACTCGACCGCGAGAGCCCGTCATTCACGCGACATCAGGCGGAGGCGATGTGGGCCCTCTCCACGATCGGGGCGGTGCGGCCCGAGTTCATCGCCGCGCTCGCCGCGTCGGCCGACCACCATGCCCGGGCCGCGGCCATCCGCCAGCTGCGGTTCTGGCACGAGTCGCTGCCCGACCGGCACGAACTCCTGACGCAGGCCGCCCGCGATCCCTCGGGGCTCGTGCGGCTCGAGGCGGCGATCACCGCCAGCTGGATCGGCACGCCGGAGGCGTTCGCCGCCGTGCTCGAGATCGCCCGCCGGCCGCTCGGCGGCCACCTGGCCTACGCGACCGCCTGCGCGCTCGAGTCACGGACGCTGCGGCCCTTTTGGGAGCACGACGCCGCCTCGCCGGTGCCACGGCTCGTCAAGCAGGCCCATCGCGGCCTCGAGATCAAGGAGCCGGCGGCGACGGCCGAACAGCGGAAGTTCGACGGCCAGCCGGAGCTCACCGAGGTGCGGATCGGCTGCGAGCCCGAGCGGATGCTGTTCACGAAGCGGCAATTCACGGTACGGCCCGGCCAGCCTGTGAAGCTTATCTTCACCAACGCCGACGCCACCGACCACAACCTCGTGATCGTGGATCCGGGGGCCCTCGCCGAGGTGGGCACGGCGGCCAACGACATGGCGAAGGACCCGCGGAACGCGGCCGGCGACTTCATCCCGGAAGCGAAGCGCGACCTGATCCTCGAGGCCACGCCGATGATCGGGCCCACCCGCAAGGCCCAGGCCCACGTGCTGCGGTTCCAGGCGCCGGCCGAGCCGGGCATCTACCCATACGTCTGCACGTTCCCCGGTCACTGGATCGTGATGAACGGCCAGATGGTCGTGGCCCGCGACGCGGTCGAGGCGGAGACGCTCCTGGCCTCGTGCCGGCCCGCGATCATCCAGACCTGGAAGCTCGACGACTTCCCCGCGGTCGCCACGTCTCGCGACGAGGCGGTGCTGGCCCGCGGCATGCACGCCTTCGTGAAGGCGCAGTGCACGCAGTGCCACGTGGCTGCCGGCCACGGCGTGAACCTCGGTCCGAACCTCGTCGAGAGCGTGAAGAGGCTGCGCGGCCGCGAGCTGCTCGAGCACGTGCTCGAGCCCTCGAAGACCATCCACGAAAAGTACCGCACGATGCAACTCGTGCTCGACAGCGGCAAGGTGGTGGCCGGCGTGGTCGCGGAGGAGACGCCGGAATCCTTCCGCGTGCTCCCCAACCTGCTGGCACCCGAGCAGGTGGTGGTGGTTCACCGCGCCGACGTGCAGGAGGCGATCCCTTCGCAGGTCTCGGCGATGCCGACGGGCCTGGTCAACGTGCTCACCCGCGACGAGGTGGTCGCCCTGGTGTCGTTCCTCGAGGCCGGCGACGAATTGCCGGCGACGCTGCGGCACAAGCCCGGCCACGGGGCGACCGGCGTCACCGCACCCAAGTGAGCCGCCGGCCGATCGCCGCGCCGGCCGTGACGACCGCCGGCACCGCGAGGCAGACGCCGCCGACGGCGAGCAGTGCCGCCAGCGCGGGCGGTGCATCGAACCGCGGCCGGCCCGCGAGCGTCTGCACCAGCGCGTAGGCGAGCACGAGCGCCGTGCCGCAGGTCGCCGTCATCACGAGCCGCACCCGCCGCCGCTCCCCGATGCCCGACCGCCGCGCGGCCCACGCCAGAAGCGGCAGCCACTGCACGGCGTGGATCACCGCGCCGTGAGGAAACTTCGGCACGCCGGCGGCGCCGTAGCGCTCGGGCTCGAGCCCCGCCGCCTGCCGCATGTCGCCGTTGACGCTCACCCAGATGCCCAGCAGGCAGGAGATTACGAGGAACACGAGGCCGGCGCGGCCGGCCAGCAGCATGTCGGGGGCGAGTCCCGTCGGCTCGCGGAACAACCGGATCGCCAGGTCGACGCAGGCGAGCGTCACCCAGAGGATCAGCACCCCCATCGCGTCGTAGAGGAAGGAGTCGAGCGGCGTCGAGCGGTTGAAGTGGCTCCCCACACCCCGCCAGGTCTGCGCATCGATCAGCACGACCTCGACGAAGAGGGCCCAGGCCACGCTGGCCGCCAGCCAGGCGTCGCCCCGCCGCCACGGCAGCCGCGACCAGGCCCATCCCAGCGACAGGCATGTCAGGCCGCCGGAGATCCCGAACAGGATCGGCTTTCGCCAGCTGACCGGTCCCTCCCACGGCCCACCGGCGACCGCCCACACGATCAGGTGCACCAACCCGCTGGCCACAAGCAGCGCGCCCACGACGACGAGCAGCCACGCGCGGCGGTCGCGCCACCAGCGGAACGGCTCGGATGGATGCGGGGCGGTGTGCATGCGACCGGCAGTCTAATCGGTGCCGCACCGTTCGCGACTGAAAGCAGACCATCGAGACCGCGTCCGGCTGAGCACATTCGCTCTCAACCTCCGGGCAATCCTTTCGGGACGGCTGGTGGTACGAGCGAGCTCGTAGCGGCGTCTGCGTGGGCCGGGGCTGCCCGTGCCCCGTCGCCGGACGTTCGCTGCGCCCATCCTGGGCTCCGCTCTCTGCATGCCGGCTGCGCTCCGGCAGCCGTCTCCGAGTGAGCAGAGGCCCGGAGGGCCGGAGTGAACGTCCGCCGAGAGGGCATGGGCAACCCCAACCCCCGCAAGACGCCGATTCACCTGCCCGGACGTCAGGCGAGGATGCCCTTCACCACATGGCCATGCACGTCGGTGAGCCTGAACTGTCGGCCTTGGTAGCGGAAGGTGAGCTTCGTGTGGTCGATGCCGACCAGGTGCATGATCGTGGCCTGCATGTCGTGGATGTGCACCGGGTCGGCCGTGATGTTCCAAGCGTAGTCGTCGGTCGAGCCGTAGACGTGGCCGGCCTTCACGCCGCCCCCCGCCAGCCACCAGGAGTAGGCCTTGCCGAAGTGGTCGCGGCCGATCGGCTTGACCGGATCGCCCTGACCGAAGGGCGTGCGGCCGAACTCGCCCCCCCACGCCACGAGCGTGTCGGTGAGCATCCCCCGCTCCTTGAGATCCTGCACGAGCGCCGCCGACGGCCCCTCGGTGTCCTTGCACTGGATCTCCAGCTGCGTGAACAGGTTGCCGTGCTGGTCCCAGCCGGCGTGCATGAGCTGCACGAACCGCGTGCCCCGCTCCAGTAGCCGCCGGGCGATCAGGCAGTTGTAGGCGAAGCTCCCCTTCACGTGGACGTCGGGCCCGTAGCGGTCGAGCACGTGCTTGGGCTCGTCGGAGAAGTCGACCAGGTCGGGCACGCTCGCCTGCATCGCAAACGCCATTTCGTACTGCGCGATCCGCGTGTCGATCTCGGGATCGCCATAGTCGGCCAGGTGCGCGGCGTTCATGGCAGCGACGTCGTCGAGCAGCACCCGCCGCGCCTGCCGACTCACGCCGGCGGGATTGGCGAGGTAGGGCACCGGCTCGCCGGAGTTGCGGAATTTGACCCCCTGGAACCGGCTCGGCAGGAAGCCGCTGCCCCAGTAGTAGTCGAAGAACAGCTGACCGCAGCTGCGCTCCTTGTCGGACGACGTCATCACCACGAAGGCGGGCAGCTCGTCCGTCTCGCAGCCGAGGCCGTAGCTCATCCACGCCCCCAGGCTCGGCCGCCCCGGCACCTGCGCGCCGGTCATGAAGAAGGTCACGCCAGGCGCGTGGTTCACCGCCTCGGTGTGCATGCTGCGGACGAGACAGATCTCGTCGGCGATGCCGCCCACGTTCGGCAGCATCTCGCTCATCTCGATCCCCACCTTGCCGTACTTCCGGAAGCCCTTGATGGCCGGCACGATGGGCCACTTTGCGTAGCCGCTCGACATGGTCGAGAGCCGCGTCGTGCCGCGGACGCTGTCGGGGATGTCGCTGCCGGCCCGCTCCCGCATCACGGGCTTCGGGTCGAAGAGGTCGACGTGCGACGGCCCGCCCCCCTGCCAGAGCATCACGACCCGCTTGGCCGTGGGCGGATGGTGGGGCAGGCCGGGCAGCCCCGGCTGCGCGGCGGCCTCGGCCTCGCGCCCGAGGAGCGCCGCCAGCGCCGCCGACCCGATCCCCAGGCCGGCCGAGCCGAAGAGTTGGCGGCGGGTGATCCGCTGCAGCGCCTCGAGTTGGATGGCGTTCATCGTTTCTGTCTCATGTCGTGGGTCGCGTGCCATCGGTCATGGGATGTCAGTGGTGACGCGCCGCCGGGGACGGTGTGAGTTCCCTCGCTGTGGCCGAGGCGGCCACACGCTCGGGATCCTCCCACCGATCCCCGGCTCCGTCGGCGTGGATCGGCAGCATCCAGCTTCCCGTTTCTCCGCGTTGTGTGGGGGCTATTCTCTCGTCAACGCCTCATCGAGATTGAAGACCCCCAGGCAGACGCTGCCGTAGGCCGCGTGCTCGGCCGGGTCGAGCGACTCGTCCCGCGGGCTCTCGCCCACGCCCAGGAGCTGTTTCGCCGCAGCGGCGTCGGCACGATAGACGGCCAACTGCCGGTCGTACATCCGCCGGATCGCCGCCATGTCGTAGTCGGTAGGCCGACGGCCGAGGATGCGGCGGAAGGCGAAGGCCAGCCGGCCGTCGACGTCCGGGGCCGCTTTCATGGCCCGCTCGGCGAGCACGCGGGCGGCCTCGACCCAGGTCGGGTCGTTGAGCGTGGTGAGGGCGTGCAGCGGCGTGCAGGTGCGGCTCGTCCGCACGCTGCAGGTCTGCCGGTTCGCGGCGTCGAACATGTTGGCAGGGTTCACCGTCCGCCGCCAGAACGTGTAGAGGCTGCGGCGGTAGAGATCGCCGCCGTGCGAGGCCGGGTAGGTGAAGTCCCGCTCCTTCGTGATCGCGAGCGCCTCCCAGATCTGGTCGGGCTGGTAGGGATAGACGGGCGGCCCGCCGATCCGCCCGTCGAGCAGGCCGCTGGCGGCCAGGGCCACGTCCCGCAGCACCAGCGACGGCATGCGAAACCGGCTGGCCCGGGCGAAGAGCCGGTTCTCGGGGTCCTTCGCCAGATGCTCGGCGGTGACCCGGCTCGCCTGCCGGTAGGTGGCGCTCGTCACGAACAGACGGTGCATCCGCTTCTGGTGCCAGCCCCGCTCGCGAAACTCCACGGCCAGCCAGTCGAGCAGCGGCAGGTGCGTCGGATACTCGCTCTGCACCCCCATGTCCTCCGTCGTCTTCACGATGCCGTTGCCGAAGAAGTGCTGCCACATCCGGTTGACCTGCACGCGGGCCGTGAGCGGGTGCTCCGGGGCGAAGAGCCACAGGGCCAGGCCGAGCCGGTTGGCCGGCGCGCCGGACGGCAGCGGCGGCAGGAAGGCCGGCGGGGCGAAGACGACCGGGTCTCCCTTGGGCGAGAGGTAGTCGCCGCGGTCGAGCACCTTCGTCTCGCGGGGCCGCTCGTCGCTCATCACCATCGGACGGGGCAGCTGGTCCCCCTTGTAATCGTCGAACTCCTTCTTCGCCGCGTCGTACGCCACCACCGGCGGCAGCGATTTGACGACGTCGGCCTTGATCTTCGCGTCGAAGTGGCTGCGGAGCTGACTCTCGATCGACTTCTTTTCGGCGTCGGTCCGTTCCGCCTCGGGCTTGCGCAAGAGCGGCGTGAGGTTCCGCGGCAGGTCGGCGCCGTCGGCCGGCTCGCCGTCGGCGAACAGTCCCGCCCGCCAGGCGGCGAAGGCGGCGTCCAACAGCGGACGGGCCTCCCCCTCGAGCGACTTCATCCGCGCCTCGAGCTCGGCGAGCTTCCGTTTCTGATCCTCCGAGGGCAGCTCCAGCACCGGCGGGGCGACGCGGATCCGGGCCGAGAATCGGGTCGGCGTGCCCGACTCCGGAACGCGGTTGAATGCGTCGAGCAGCCGGTAGTAGTCGGCCTGCGTCAGCGGATCGTACTTGTGGTCGTGGCACTGGGCGCAAGCCATTGTCAGGCCCAGCCAGGTGGTGCTCGTCGTGTCCACGCGGTCGAAGAGATTGTTGAACCGCTGCTCCTCGGCGATCGCGCCCCCCTCGCCATTCAGGAGATGGTTGCGGTTGAAGCCGGTCGCGATGCGTTGGTCGATGGTGGCGTCGGGCAGCAGGTCGCCCGCCAGCTGCTCCGTCGAGAAGCGGTCGAAGGGCATGTCGGCGTTGAGCGCCCGCACGACCCAGTCCCGCCACATCCACTGCCAGGTGTCGCCGTCCTGCTGGAATCCGTTGGAGTCGGCGTACCGCGCGGCGTCGAGCCACGGCAGCGCCATGCGTTCGCCGTAATGCGGGCTGGCCAGCAGGCGGTCGACCAGTTTTTCATACGCCTGCGGGTCGGTGTCGGCGACGAAGGCGTCGACCTCCTCGGGCGTGGGCGGCAGCCCGACGAGGTCGGCGTGGAGGCGGCGGATGAGCGTGGGCCGGTCGGCCTCCGGCGAGGGCGCAAGGCCTGCCCGGTCGAGCCGCGCCAGCACGAAGCGGTCGATGTCGTTCCGCGGCCAGTCCTGCCGCGACGCCGCCGGCACGGCAGGACGGACCGGCGGCGTGAACGCCCAGTGCGGCGTGTAGCCGGCCCCCTCCGCGATCCAGCGCTCGAGCAGTCTCTTCTGCTCCTCCGACAGCCGCCGGTTCGAGGACGGCGGAGGCATGAGCACGTCCGGATCGCTCGAGCGGACCCGCTCGAGCAAGCCGCTCGCGCCGGCGTCACCCGGCACGATCGCGCCGGCCTTCACCGCCGCCTCGCGCTCGTCGAGCCGCAGGTCGGCCTGCCGTTTCTGGCCGTCCTGGCCGTGGCAGTAGAAACAGTTTTCGGCGAGGATCGGCCGGATGTCGCGGTTGAAGTCGATCGGCGGCTGGTCGGCGGCCGCAACCCGGCCCGCCCACACCACCAGCGCGAACCCTGCCAGGCAGGCAGCCCAACGCCACCGCGGCGGCACGGACACGGCGGATGCGGCGGCCCACGGCCCCGAGCAACCCATGGATCGGCTCCCAGCGGAGTTCCATTCGAAGGGTCACCCGCGTCGCCGATCCGCAGGCGAACGGCCTGACGGATCGCGGACCAGAAGGTCGATCGGCGGGAACGATCTGAAACCACGAACCGAGTGAAACATAGCACCGGAAACACCCGGCGGCCAGCAGGGCGTCGGCTATCCTTCCCCGATGCCACCGGGCCACCGGAGGCCGGTGCATCCGAACACTCCGCCCATGAAACGCCGCCCATGAGACCGGACGCGCCCAGCCCCGCCACCGCGGCTGCGTCGGCGGCGGCGCCGAGCACCGCCGACGTCGCGATCGTGGGCTCCGGCGCCGCCGGCCTGTTCGCCGCCGCCTGGTGCGGCCGCACGGCGCGGGATCTGGCCGCTCCGCGCTCGATCGTCGCGTTCGACGGCGCGCGAAAGCTCGGCGCCAAGATCCTCGTGGCCGGCGGTGGCCGCTGCAACGTCACGCACTGGCAGGTCTCCGCGGCCGACTTCTCCGGCAGCACGCCGCCGGCGATCCGCAAGGTGCTGGCGCGGTTCTCCGTCGAGGACACGGTGGCCTTCTTCGCGGCGGCCGGCGTGGAACTGAAGCGCGAGGAGACCGGCAAGCTCTTCCCCGTGACCGACTCCGCGCGCACCGTGCTCGACGCGCTGGTGCGCGAGGCCGTCCGCGGCGGCGCCCAGCTCGTGCATCCCGCTCGGGTCGAGGCGATCGCCCGCGATGCGGCCGGCTTCCTGCTCACGACGTCCGCCGGCGACGTGCGGGCCTCTCGCGTGATCCTCTGCACCGGCGGCAGGTCACTCCCCAAGTCGGGCTCCGACGGCGGCGGCCACGGGCTGGCCGCGAGCCTGGGCCACTCGCTGACATCGCCGATCGTGCCGGCGCTCGTGCCGCTTCTGCTTCCGACCGGTCACTGGATCACCGAACTGTCGGGCCTCACGCTGCCCACGGAAGTCGTGCTCTGCAACGCCACCGGCCGGCGGCTGCTGGCGTGCACGGGCAGCACGCTGTGCACTCACGTCGGCCTCTCCGGCCCCGCGGTGCTCGACATCAGCAGGCACTGGCTCGTCGAACGGTCGCAGGCCGCCGCACCGCCGCGGCTCTCGCTCAACTGGCTGCCCGGAACGACCGGCGCAGAGGCCGAACGGATGCTCGTGGCGGCGGCCGGACGGCCCGCACTGACGATCCTGCGGGAGTGGCTGCCCGACCGTCTCGCCCGGCGGCTGTGCGAGCTCGCCGGTGTGCCAGCGGGAGGCGATCTGCCCCGCGAATCGCGGCGCCGGCTCGTGCAGCTGCTCACGGCGACGCCGCTGGAGATCGTCGGCGATCGGGGATTTGCCGTCGCCGAGGCCACCGCCGGCGGC